>CALCHD010000091.1 GCA_937901105.1 uncultured Bacteroidales bacterium
ACGTATCCTTGTTGAGCTTCCAGGTGTGAAGGAGCCAGAGCGTGTAAGAAAGCTCCTCCAGGGAACTGCATCACTTGAGTTCTGGGAGACTTACAACTTCAGCGAGATCGAGATGTATCTCAACGAGGCTAACGCTGCTATCGCAGAGGCTCTTGCTGCTGAGGAAGAGGCTGCACAGGAAGTTGCTGCAACTGAGGGTGAGGATATCCTCGCTGCTGAGTTGAAGCAGGCTGAGGCAGAGCAGACTAACGCTGCTGCCGTTAAGCAGAATCCTCTTTTTGCAGTTCTTCAGCCATCAGGCATGAGAGAGAACGCTTGCATCGGTCTTGCTCACTATTCAGATACAGCACTTGTTAACAAGTACCTCGCAATGGAGCAGGTTAAGGGCATCTTCCCTCCTGAGTTCAGAGCAATGTGGACAGTTAAGCCATCACAGTACTTCGGTGACGGTAACGTATTCGAGCTCGTTGCAATCAAGGTTGCTACAAGCGACGGAAAGGCTAAGATCGACGGAGATGAGGTTACTGACGCACGAGTACAGTATGGTAACACAGGCGGAAACCCTGAGGTTTCTATGTCAATGAATGCTGAGGGTGCAAACGTATGGGCTAGACTTACTAAGGAGAACATCGGAAAGCAGGTTGCTATCGTTCTCGACGGTATGGTTTACTCTTACCCTACAGTTCAGTCTGAGATTTCAGGCGGTCAGTCTTCAATTACCGGTAACTTTACAATTACTGAGGCTGAGGACTTGGCTAACGTACTTAAGTCAGGTAAGCTTCCAGCTCCGGCAACTATCGTACAGGAGCAGGTTGTAGGTCCTACTCTAGGTAGCGCTTCTATCAAGGCAGGTATGATTTCATTTGTAATTGCATTCGTACTTGTACTTATTTATATGATGGTATTCTATGCTGGTGCAGGTGTTGCTGCATGTGTAGCACTTATCTGCAACGTATTGTTCTTGTTTGGTGCACTAGTATCATTCGGAGCAGTACTTACATTGCCAGGTATCGCAGGTTTGGTTCTTACTCTAGGTATGGCAGTGGATGCTAACGTTATCATCTACGAGCGTATCCGTGAGGAGCTGAAGGCAGGCAAGGCATTGAGAGCTGCTATCAAGGACGGATACAGCAATGCTTACTCTGCAATTATTGACGGTAACCTTACAACTATTATTACCGGTATCGTTCTATTTGCATTCGGTTCAGGTCCGGTACAGGGTTTTGCAACAACTTTGGTAATTGGTATCATCACATCGTTCCTTACTTCAGTATTCATTACAAGACTTGTATTTGAGGCCCGTCTTGCAAAGAACAAGAACATTACTTTTGAGAGCAATGTTTCTAGAAACTTCTTGCAGAATACCAGCTTCAACTTCCTTAAAGCAAGCAAGGCAACCCTTACAACTTCAGCTATCGTTTGTGTTGTATGTCTTGGCTTCATGTTCACTAAAGGCTTTACTTATGGTGTAGACTTCACCGGTGGTAGAACTTTTGTATTGCGTTTCGACAAAGAGGTAGTTGCAGAGGATATCCGTGAGGCAGCAAACAATGAGTTCGGCGAGACTGTAGAGGTTAAGCAGTTCGGTGGTGCAAGCCAGATGAAGGTTACAACCAAATACAAGATCAATGACAACTCAACAGAGGTTGATGCAGAGGTAGAGGCTAAACTTTACAATGCATTGAAAGGCTTCTTTGCAGATGATATGACCCTTGAGGAGTTTATTTCAACTCAGGACAATCCAAACGGTATCATCTCTTCTGATAAAGTAGGTCCTACAATTGCAAACGACATTAAGAGAGATGCATTCATTGCAGTGATTCTTTCATTGCTTGCAATCTTCCTATACATTGCTGCACGTTTCCGCAACTGGACTTGGGGTGCAGGTTCTGTAATCGGTTTGGCACACAACACAATCATTGTTATCGGTTTCTTCTCAATCTTCTCGGGAATCCTTCCTTTCAGCTTGGATGTAGACCAGACATTTATTGCTGCAGTGCTTACTATCATCGGTTACTCTATCAATGATACAGTGGTTATCTTCGACCGTATCCGTGAGAACAAGACTTTGTTCCCTAAACGTGACCTTGGCGAGACCATCAACTCTTCATTGAACAGCACATTGGTTAGAACAATCAATACATCAGTAACCACTTTGGTGGTAATGTTGGCAATCGCATTGTTCGGCGGTGAGGTTATCAGAGGATTTGCAGTGGCAATTATCGTAGGTATCCTTGTAGGTACTTATTCATCAATGTTCGTTGCAACTCCATTGATGTACAGATTCAGCGAGAAAGCTGCTAAAAAAGCTGATAAATAATAAACAGCCCATATAAACAGAGAAAGGTGCTTCCATTGCGGAGGCACCTTTTTTATGCAAAAGTGCCCATTAGGACGTCGTCCCAATGGGCACATAACAAAAAAAGGCCGCAATCTGCGGCCCATATCTGTCGGGAATAAATTATTTCCTCTTTCTTACTGCACCTTTTCTGGATGCTGCCTTGTTCCAAGCAGGATCCCAGATAAGGGTGTAGTCAATGAGCTTCTGCTCAAGGTTGGTCTTGGATACCTTTATGCGCACTTTGTCGCCAAGGGTGAAGCGCTTGCGGGTTGATTTTCCAATCAGGCAGTAGTTCTTCTCGTCATAGATGAAGAAGTCCTCCTTAATCTCGCGGAGCATTACCATTCCCTCAACTTTAGAAGGCTCAATCTCCACATACATTCCCCATTCTGTAATGCCGGAAACGCTGCCTTCAAATTCTTGGCCCACCTTGTCCTGCATATACTCTGCA
>CALCHD010000092.1 GCA_937901105.1 uncultured Bacteroidales bacterium
AGGACACAGGGTGCCGCATATGAGAACATTGCAATTCCGGTTTCTGACGGTGCAAAGATCATGCAGCTTGTAATCAACCTTAAGAAGGCATACGAGAACCAGGGTATGGAACTTTACAAGGCAATGGCAAAATCTGTTACACTTGTTATGATTGACGAGTACTGGAAAGAGCATTTACGTGACATGGATGACCTTAAGCAGTCTGTACAGAATGCAACATACGAGCAGAAGGATCCGCTTTTGATCTACAAGTTTGAGAGCTTCAACCTGTTCAAGGGAATTCTGGAGAAGATAAGCCGAGATGTCCTTGCATTCATGACAAGGGCGCATATTCCATTGAGGCACAAGGATGACGAGATACCTGTACGTGAGCAGCAGCAGAGAAAACGTACAGACTTGAGCCACATGCAGACCAGCCGCAATGATTTGGTTACAAATGGCGGAGAACCTAAATCAAATGCCCCTGTACATGTAGAGAAGAGGGTTGGAAGAAATGACCCTTGCCCTTGCGGATCAGGCAAGAAGTTCAAGAACTGCCACGGAAAAGAGAACTAAACCCCAGCGCTTTACTGCAAGTTCTGCTTTTGAGGGAGAACTTGCACAGGGCTGGAAGAGATGATATAAATAAAAATACAATATGGAAAACAAATTTGATATAGTAGTGATTGGTGCAGGTCCTGGCGGATATGTAGCAGCAATCAGAGCTTCACAGCTTGGCTTCAATACTGCAGTGATTGAGAAGGCTGAACTTGGCGGAGTGTGCCTTAACTGGGGCTGTATCCCAACCAAGGCCCTGCTTAAGAGTGCACAGGTGTACAATTATACAAAGCATCTTGCTGATTATGGCGTGGAGTTGAGAAATGCAGACGGCACACCTGTTGAGGCAGATGCAGTAGTTTCTTATGCAGACATCAAAAAAGTTGTAGAGAGGGAGAGGGGTGTTTCTGCACAGATGAGCAAAGGAATTGAGTTCCTTTTTAAGAAGAACAAGATTACAGTGCTTAAGGGTACTGCCAAAATTCTGTCGGGAAGCCAGGTTGAGGTTACTCCAGAGGCAGAGGAGGCATATACTGTTGAGGCAAGCCATATAATTGTTGCCACAGGTTCAAGACCTAATTCATTGCCGTTTGCACCTATAGACGGAGAGAAGATCATTTCGTACCGTCAGGCATTGGTTCCTGAAACTCTTCCAAAGAGCATGGCAATTATTGGTTCAGGTGCAATTGGAAGTGAGTTTACATATTTCTACCGTTCTATGGGTGTGGATGTTACACTTATTGAGTTCATGGACCAGATTGTTCCTCTTGAGGACAAGGATGTGGCAGATCAGCTAAGCCGCAGCTTCAGGAAAATGGGTATTAAGGTTATGGTTTCAAGCGGTGTGAAGGCTATTGATACCACTGGTGAGGGGTGCAAGCTTTCAATTGAGACCAAGAAAGGAATGGTGGAGCTTGAGGTTGACAGGGTGCTTTCTGCTGTGGGCGTTATCCCTAACACCAGCGGCATAGGCCTTGAGGAGCTTGGAGTGGAGATGAACAGGGGTAAGATTGTGGTTGATGACTTCTTCCGTACCAACGTTCCTGGCATCTATGCAATAGGTGATGTAATTGCAACTCCTGCATTGGCACACGTGGCTTCTGCAGAGGGTATTGCATGTGTTGAGAAGATTGCCGGCATGGATGTGCAGCCTGTAGACTACAGCAACATCCCAGGCGCTACATATACTTCTCCTGAAATTGCTTCTGTAGGACTTACAGAGAAAAAGGTAAAGGAGATGGGCATTGAGTACAAAGTTGGAAAATTCCCATTCACTGCCAGCGGAAAGGCTACAACAGCAGGTGAGAAGGACGGATTTGTGAAACTTATCATTGACGCAAATACAGACAAGATTCTTGGAGCACATCTTATTGGTGCGAATGTAACCGAGATGCTTTCAGGCATTGTTCTTGCAAGAAATGTAGGTGCAACAGCAAAGGATATCATTAAGACCATCCATCCTCATCCAACAATGAGTGAGGCTATTATGGAGGCGGCTGCAGCTGCTCACGGTGAGGTGATCCATATGTAATTTTATTCCCGACAACTTTAATTCTTGCATATTATGGCAAAACATGACACATTGCAGATCAACGAGGTGAGCAGGATTTCCCAGGCTACACAGGTGAGAGGAAGCCTTGTTTCACAGACAGACATCAGAATTGACGGAACATTTGAGGGGGACCTCATTACTGCCGGAAAATTGGTGTTGGGCGAAAATGCCTCAATTGTTGGCAATGTGATGTGTACCAATGCTGACATTTGGGGCAAGATTGAGGGGGATTTTATTGCAGGAGATACTGTGAAGTTCAAGGAGGGTGCCTCATTTACCGGCCACCTGAAGACTATCCGCATCTGTATAGAGATGGGTGCAGATTTTTCAGGTTCGTGCCAGATTATCAATGAGGCAGAGTTCAAGAGCCTTTCTGCAGAATATTTCCACTAGACATTAACCTATACCTAAACATTTAACTATCATCCCAGATATGATTCAGACAGTAATTAAAAGAGACGGACGTATAGTAGGCTTCAATGAAGAAAAGATTGCTGCCGCTATCCGCAAGGCTATGCTTCATAGCCCAGATGGAGAGGATGAGGAGCTGATAAGGAAGATTATAGACCGCATTGCCTGCAAAGGAAACGAGCAGATGCATGTGGAAGAGATACAGGACCTTGTAGAGTTTGAGCTGATGAAGAGCCCCCGCAAGGAGGTTGCCAAGCTCTACATCTCTTACAGAAACAAGAGGACAGTTGCCCGCAAGGCCAAGACCCGCAGCATCTTCCTTGAGATTATAGAGACAAAGTCCAATGATGTTACACGCGAGAATGCCAACATGAATGCAGATACCCCTGCAGGAATGATGATGAAGTTCTCCAGCGAGAGCACCAAGCCTTTTGTGGATGACTACCTCCTTTCAGAGGATGTGAAGACAGCTGTAGACCAGAACTATATTCATATTCACGACAAGGACTATTATCCTACAAAATCCCTTACTTGTGTACAGCACCCTATTGACAAGATCCTTAAGGGAGGCTTCAGCACAGGCCACGGCGAGAGCCGTCCGGCAAAGAGGATTGAAACTGCCAGCATCCTTTGCTGTATCTCTATGGAGACAGCGCAGAATGAGATGCACGGCGGACAGGCAATTCCGGCGTTTGACTACTATCTTGCCCCATATGTGCGCAACAGCTACATAGAGGAGGTGAAGATACTTGAGAAACTGTCGGGAGAAGACTATTCAGAGCTGTATGATGCTCAAATTGATGACTATATCATCAAGGACCTTGACGGAAAAGACTCTGAAGGCAAGCTTACAGGCGTTCCTTTCAGGGGCATTGACAGGGTAAAGCAGCATGCCATCAACCGTACTGCACAGAGGGTGCACCAGTCGATGGAGGCATTTGTGCACAATATGAACACTATCCACTCACGTGGAGGAAACCAGGTGGTATTCAGTTCCATCAACTATGGTACAGACACCTCTGCAGAGGGACGCTGTATCATCAGGGAGCTTTTGCACACCACATACCACGGTGTAGGCAACGGTTCAACTGCAATCTTCCCAATCCAGATCTGGAAGAAGAAGAGGGGTGTGAGCTACCTTCCTACAGACAGGAACTATGACCTGTACCAGTTTGCATGTATGGTAAGTGCCAAGAGGTTCTTCCCTAACTTTGTAAACCTTGATGCATCATACAACCAGCACGAGCTGTGGAGAGAGGATGACCCTGAACGTTACAAATATGAGGTAGCAACCATGGGTTGCCGTACCCGTGTATTTGAAAACCGTTTTGGTGAGAAGACTTCAATTGGAAGGGGTAACCTTTCATTCACTACAATAAACATTGTAAAACTTGCATTGGAGAGCCGCTTGGCTACAGATAACAGGGAGCAGAGAATCAACCTGTTCATGAGCAAGCTTGATGCAGTCCTTGAACTTGCGGCAAAGCAGCTCCACGAGCGCTTCCAGTTCCAGAAGACCGCAATGGCAAAACAGTTCCCGTTGCTTATGTCTGCACTTTGGAACGGTTCACAGAACCTCAAGCCTACAGATACCATTGAATCTGTAATCAACCAGGGTACCCTTGGCATCGGTTTTATAGGTTTGGCGGAGACACTTATTGCCTTGGTTGGCAAGCACCACGGTGAAGATGAGGCTGCACAGGAGCTTGGCTTGAAGATTGTAACCTATATGAGGGACAGGGTTCAGGAGTTCTCTACCCAGTATGGCCACAACTACAGTGTGCTGGCTACCCCTGCAGAGGGTCTGTCGGGAAGATTCACCAGAAAAGACAAGAAGGACTTTGGTATTGTGGAGGGTGTCACAGACAAGGACTATTACACCAATTCAAACCATATTCCGGTGTACTACAAATGTACTCCGCAGCATAAGGCGCAGATTGAGGCTCCTTACCACAAACTTACCGGTGGCGGACACATCTTCTATGTGGAGATTGACGGTGATGCAACCCACAACCCTGAGGCAATCATGAACATTGTTGACCTTATGGACAAATATGACATTGGTTACGGTTCTGTTAACCACAACAGAAACAGATGTATGGATTGCGGCTACGAGAACGCCCAGAACAATCTTCAGGAGTGCCCTAAATGCGGCAGCTCAAATATAGACAAGCTTCAGCGTATTACCGGTTACCTTGTAGGTACAACCGACCGCTGGAACAGGGCAAAACTTGCTGAGCTGAACGACAGGGTTGTGCATGAGTAACAAACTTTATATCATGGATGTTATAGACGGAACCGTGGTTGATGGCCCCGGTTTCCGTCTATCAATTTATTGTGCGGGCTGCCAGCACAGATGCCCCGGGTGCCATAATCCCCAGAGCTGGGAGATGTCCAACGGCAAAGAGATGACACAGGATGTGCTCATGAAAGCCGTAACAGATTCTCCGTGGAACATAACCTTTTCAGGCGGCGACCCGTTCTACCAGGCCGAAGCATTTGCAGAACTCGCATCCAGAATAAAAAAAGAGACCGCCAAAACAATCTGGTGCTACACCGGTTTCACCATTGAAGAACTTCTGCAGGAAAACGACCACCACCGCATGGCCCTCCTGCGCAACATAGACGTCCTCGTAGACGGCCCGTTCATCAAGGCCCAGCGCGACGAACAGCTCCGCTTCCGGGGGAGCGCAAACCAGAGGATACTGGAGGTTAAGGATTTTCTTACAAAGATATAAGGTAAGGCATTGAATTAAAAAGGAGAAGATATTCCTTGCAGGTGGACCTCATTCGACGGTTGCGAGCTATTGCAAAGCAATGGCGAAGCAGAGGAGACTGCGTCGTCCACCTGCAGGAAATATCTTCTCCTTTAAAATAAATAAAAAAGGAGAGATTATTAGAATCTCTCCTTTATATTATAGGTATTCCTCTCCTGAGCATTGCGGGAAACAAGCTCTGCAATGAAACCGGTAAGGAAGAGCTGCACTCCAATGATCAGTGCTACAAGAGCCAGGTAGAAGAGCGGCTGGTCTGTAACTGCCCTGAACTTCAATCCCTGCGACTGGGCAATGAGTTTCTCTGCAATTACCCATATTGAGATGCCAGCACCAACAAGGAATGTGAATATGCCCACAAGACCGAAAAAGTGCATAGGCTTCTTGCCAAAGCGAGAAAGGAACCACAGGCTTATAAGATCTAGGAACCCGTTCACAAAACGGTCCATTCCAAACTTGCTCACACCATATTTACGGGCCTGGTGGATAACCACCTTCTCGCCAATGTTTCCAAAGCCGGCATTCTTTGCAAGATAAGGGATATATCTGTGCATCTCGCCGTAAACCTCAATGTTCTTTACAACAATCTTGCGGTAAGCCTTAAGTCCGCAGTTCATGTCGTGAAGCTTTATGCCGGTAACCTTGCGTGCGGTGGCATTGTAAAGCTTTGAAGGGAGGTTCTTTGAAAGCTTGCTGTCGTAGCGTTTCTTCTTCCATCCGCTTACAAGATCGTAGCCCTCCTTCATTATCATGTCGTAAAGGGCAGGTATCTCCCTAGGGTCATCCTGAAGGTCTGCATCCATGGTAATTACCACCTCTCCGTCGGCCTCCTCAAATCCGTGGAACAGCGCTGCCGACTTGCCGTAGTTCTTCCTGAAGCAGATTCCTTTAATGTGGGAGTTGCTCTTGGCCATCTCCTTTATCAGCTCCCATGAACCGTCGGTGCTGCCGTCATTTACCATTATTATATTATAGGTAAGTCCGGTAGGGGCAATGGCATCTCCAATCCCTTTCACCAGTTCCTGTAGGGATTCCCTCTCGTTATATAAAGATATTACAACTGATATGTCCATTTTTATTCATTTTTTCTTCCCGACAGTTTATTCATTACCTGTCGGGAAAAAGATTACTGGTTGTTTGACTCCCCGAAAGGGTTGGTCTTCTTTGTGAAGTTTGCAGTGATTGCTGCTGCAATTGAACCGAATATTACATAGTAAACCAGCGATGCAAACATTGAGATGCGGCCAAAGTTGCCCAATATGCGGTCCATCATGTCTTCAGTGCTTGAATTAAGAGTTCCCTGCTGCTGCATTGTCTCTTTTACCAATGTCATGGCCTCTTCTGTCTGTTCAGGGAATATCCACTCAATCTGTGCGTAGCTGTAGCATGCGCATAGGATTGAAGAGAAAAGGCAGATGAGGAAGCCGTAGTTGTAGCTTTGTGAGAATGTGATTGTCTCAAAGTTCTTGCTCCAATTGTTCATGAAGTACCATAGCAGGAATATGCATCCGGCAAATTTTGCAGTCCACAGCAGTGATGTGATTGCAAAGTTTTCAGGCTGGAATGCAGCCATGATAAGGGAGTAGATTATTGTTACAAGAGAAAGATACAGGCCGTCCATTGCCGCTTTGCTCCATTTGTTGTTCTGTTCCATGATGATGTTGTTTTTGATGTTGATAAAATGTTCTCTTATGAAGAACAAAGATAACAAAAATTTATACCTTTGTAGTTTGTAAATTGAAAATAAACGATGCGTGTGTTGTAAGCACGCTGTAAATTATATAAAAGATTATGATCAATGTAACTTTTCCGGATGGAAGCGTACGCCAGTACAACAAAGGTGTAACTGGTTTGGAGATTGCCCAGGGCATCAGCTCTAGATTGGCACAGGAGGTTTTGGCTGTAAGTGTAAATGACAAGGTTTACGATTTGCAGAGACCTATCAATGAGGATTGTACAATCAAATTGCATAAATGGGAAGACCAGGAGGCAAAACAGACGTTCTGGCACTCTTCTTCTCACCTTATGGCAGAGGCTTTGCAGAGCCTTTTCCCAGGTATCAAATTCGGTATAGGACCTTCTATTGAGACAGGTTTCTACTATGATGTTGACCTTGGAGAGAAAACCATTACAGAGGCAGACCTTAAGAAAATTGAGGACAAGATGATTGAGCTTGCCCGCCAGAAAGAGGTGTTTGTAAGAAAAGACATCACCAAGGAGGAGGCAATGGCTACATATACAGAGAAAGGTGACGAGTACAAATGTGACCTTATCAAGGACCTTGAGGACGGTACCATCACTTTCTATACAAACGGAAGCTTTACCGACCTGTGCCGCGGACCTCATATTGTAGACACTTCTGTAATCAAGGCTGTGAAGCTTACTTCAATTGCAGGCGCTTACTGGAGAGGTAACGAGAACAATAAGATGCTTACCCGTATCTACGGTGTAACTTTCCCTAAAAAATCAATGCTTGACGAGTATCTTCAGATGCTTGAGGAGGCTAAGAAACGCGACCATAGAAAACTTGGAAAAGAACTTGAGCTTTTTGCTTTCTCACAGAGAGTGGGTGCAGGTCTTCCATTGTGGTTGCCTAGAGGTGCCGCTTTGCGTGAGAAATTGGAGAACTTCCTTAAACAGGTACAGAAACAGCATGGCTATCTCCCTGTAATCACTCCGCATATCGGACACAAGGAGCTTTATGTTACATCTGGCCACTATGCAAAATACGGTGCTGATTCATTCAGACCTATTACAACCCCACAGGAGGGAGAGGAGTTCCTTCTAAAACCTATGAACTGCCCTCATCACTGTGAGATATACAAGACAAAACCACGCTCTTATAAGGATCTTCCTTTGAGATTTGCCGAGTTCGGTACAGTTTACCGTTACGAGCAGAGCGGCGAGTTGCATGGCCTTACAAGAGTTAGAGGATTTACTCAGGATGATGCCCACCTGTTTGTACGTCCAGACCAGCTGAAGGATGAGTTCTGTAAGGTTATTGATATTGTACTTTACATCTTCAAGACCCTTAAATTTGAGAACTACACTGCACAGGTATCTTTGCGTGACAAAGTTAACCGTGACAAGTACATCGGCTCAGAGGAGAACTGGGAGAAGGCAGAGAATGCAATCATAGAGGCAGCTCAGGAGAAAGGCCTTAACACTGTAGTTGAGTATGGCGAGGCTGCATTCTACGGCCCTAAGCTTGACTTTATGGTTAAAGATGCTATTGGAAGAAAATGGCAGCTCGGTACAATCCAGGTTGACTACAACCTTCCGGAGAGATTTGACCTTGAGTACACAGGTGCTGACGACAAGAAGTACCGTCCAATCATGATTCACCGTGCACCATTCGGTTCAATGGAGAGATTTGTGGCAGTATTGTTGGAGCACACAGGAGGAAGATTGCCTCTATGGCTGGCTCCAGATCAGGTAGCGGTACTGCCTGTAAGTGAAAAATATAACGATTTTGCAAAAAAAGTTTGCAGTTTGCTGAATAATTCCGATATTCGCGCCTCAATTGACGACCGAAACGAGACAATCGGTAAGAAAATTAGGGAGAACGAGTTGAAGAGAATGCCATTCCAGCTTATTGTAGGCGAGAAAGAGGCTTCTTCAAACTCTGTTTCTGTGCGTAAACAGGGCGGTGAGGATCTTGGTGCAATGGAGGTTGACCAGTTCATCTCTTACATCAAAGCCGAGATTGAAGCGCAGTTGGCAAAATAGAGACTTTAAACTATAGAATAACTAACAATTTAGCGGGAGGACAAATTTATCGCAACACCATTTAAACCTCGTCCACAGGGATTTGTCAAGAAGACAAACAATGCCCCTGATAATAACGGCTCAAGACAGCAGGGTCCAAGAAAAAAAGATGACGGCCCTAGAATCAATGAAGAGATTAGATCTCCACAGGTGAGAGTCGTTGGTGACAATGTTCCAGAGCAGAAAGTGTATCCTTTGCAGGAGGCGCTGAAAATGGCTGCGGAGCTGGAGCTAGACTTGGTAGAGATCTCTCCAAATGCTGAACCGCCGGTATGCAGGATAATTGATTATCAGAAGTACCTGTACCAGCAGAAGAAGAAGGCAAAGGAGATGAAGGCCAATGCGAGCAAGGTAACTATCAAAGAGATACGTTTTGGTCCCAACACTGATGAGCATGATTTCCAGTTCAAGCTGAAACATGCACAGAGCTTCCTTGAGGAGGGATCTAAAGTTAAGGCTTACGTATTCTTTAAAGGCAGGTCAATCCTTTTCTCGGAGCAGGGTGAAAAGCTGCTGTTGAGATTTGCTGTAGAGCTAGAGAACTATGGCAAGGCAGAGCAGATGCCAAAGCTTGAGGGCAAGAGGATGATCATGATGATTGCTCCCGTTAAAAAGAAATAAGACACTTTAATTTTATTACTAACTAAAAATATTTAAGCAATGCCTAAGATGAAGACCAATTCCGGTGCCAAAAAGCGTTTCCAGCTTACCGGATCGGGTAAAGTAAAAAGAAAGCACGCTTTCAAAAGTCACATTTTGACTAAAAAGACAACTAAGCAAAAAAGAAACCTTACTTACTCTGCAGTTTTGACTAGCGCAGATGAGAAGAGAGTAAAAGAACTAATTTTAGCTTAATTATTTATTAACCGAGTGATCAGCAGGATAAGTTTCTTATTGGAGAAGAACGCTGACATTCACAAAACATTAAAGTATGCCAAGATCGGTAAATTCGGTAGCATCTAGAGCTCGCCGTAAAAAAATTCTTAAACAGACCAGAGGTAACTTCCTTGCCAGAGCTAACGTTTGGACAGTTGCCAAGAACACCTATGAGAAAGGTTTGACTTACGCTTACAGAGACCGTAAGACCAAAAAGAGAGTATTCCGCGCATTGTGGATTCAGAGAATCAACGCTGCTGCACGCCTACACGGTATGAACTACTCTCAGTTCATCGGTAAACTAGCAAAGAACAATGTAGGTCTTAACCGTAAAGTTCTTGCTGACCTAGCTATGAACAACCCACAGGCGTTTGAGGCTATCATCAATTCTGTAAAATAAACGTAGTTTTATAGACTTTATATAAACCAATACTTACAGGGGTTGAACACTGGTTTCTTGAAAAATAGATGGTTTAAGCTGGCTCTTTGGGGAGGTCTTTATCTCCTTTGGGTAATATGGCTTGGAAATTATTGGTGGCTTTTGGGCCTTGCTGTGATTTTCGATGTATATATTACCAGGAAAGTCAGATGGGCTTTCTGGAGAAAGAAACCCACAGAAGGGAAGAAGCAGAGCAGCTTAGTTGAGTGGTTTGATGCACTAATTTTTGCTGTAATAGCTGCAACCTTTATCAGAACGTTCTTTTTTGAGGCTTATACAATTCCAACTTCTTCAATGGAGAAGACACTGATGGTTGGAGATTATCTGTTCGTAAGCAAGCTGCAGTACGGACCAAAAGTTCCTCAAACCCCGCTTTCATTCCCGTTGGTGCATAATGTAATGCCCATCACAGGAGGAGAGTCATATTCAACACTTATCCAGAACGGATACAGAAGATTGAAAGGTTTTTCTCAAGTTAAAAGGGATGATATAGTAGTATTCGGATTTCCACACGGTGATACTATCCTCAGGAAGGCACCAATGGATGATTACTACACACACGTAAGGCTTAACGGAAGGGAATACACCCAAAAGATGTATGGACCTGTAGTTGTAAGGCCTGACGACAAAAAAGACAATTATGTTAAAAGATGTGTGGCAATTGCCGGAGACACCCTGAGAGTAGTCAACGGAGAGGTGATTGTAAATGGAATTCCACAACCTCAATTTGAGGGGATTCAGAACACCTACGCCGTTTACACAAATGGATCAGCTGTCAATCCTAAATTCATTGCGGATTTGGGAATGAACCAGGGGGAGATCTGGTATGACCCGCAGATGCCGGGATATCCAGCGCTTCCGCTGACAAAGCAGGAGCTTGAGAAAGTGAAGGCTTTGGGAAATGTAGTTGATATTAGACAGAATGTAGACATATATCCGCCAGATTATCCGGATTCGCCAATGATGCTTTTCCCTTTCAGCGAAGAGTTCAAATGGACCCGAGACAATTACGGCCCTATATGGATCCCTGAGAAGGGCAAAACTATAGAGTTGGACACAATAAACTACAAGCTGTACGAGAGGATCATTACTGCCTACGAGGACAACAGCTTTGAGTTGAAGGACGGAGATTTTTACATTAACGGAGAGAAGACCAGCAAGTATACATTCCAGCAGGATTATTACTTCATGATGGGCGACAACAGACATAACTCCCTTGATTCCCGTTACTGGGGATTCGTTCCGGAGGATCATATCGTTGGAACACCGTCAGTAGTTTGGTTCTCAACAGATAAGTACAAATCTTTCCCTTCAGGCATAAGGTGGAAGAGGATATTCAAACTAGTCTAAAAAACATTTGTATTATTAAAAAAAAAGAGGGATATTTGCAACCTCAAATTTGAATAATATTAAAAAAGTATATAAAGATGGCAAGAGTTTGTCAAATAACAGGTAAAAAGAGGATGGTAGGAAACAACGTTTCCCACTCTAAACGCCGCACCAAACGTGAGTTTGCTCCAAACCTAAGAACTAAAAAATTCTGGTTGGAGGAGGAGGGTAGATTCGTAACCCTTAAAGTTTCTGCAGCAGGTATCAGAAACATTCATAAAAATGGCTTGGCTGCTTCACTTAAATCTGCTGAGCAGAAAGGTCTTATTAACTTAGTATATTAATATATTTAGATATGGCAAAGAAAGGTAACAGAGTACAGGTAATTCTAGAGTGTACTGAGCAAAGAGAGAGTGGTGTACCAGGAATGTCTAGGTATATTACTACAAAGAACAAAAAGAACACAACTCAAAGATTGGAGCGCAAAAAATATAATCCTTTCCTTAAGAAAGTGACTGTGCACCGTGAGATTAAATAATTTTAAAAACTTTTAAAGATTTTAAGAAATGGCAAAGAAAGCGGTAGCAACCTTTAGTGGTGACAAATCACAGTTGAAAAACGTTGTGAAATGCATCAAAATGGTAAAATCAGAGAGAACCGGCGCTTACGTATTCAACGAGGAGATGGTTCCAACAGCTGAGGTAAAGAACTTCTTCACAAAGAAATAATTTTGTGCAAAGATAAATGAAGAGCGGTAATCCAAAAGGGTTACCGCTTTTTTTTAGGCTCCCGCCAGGCGGCTCCCGGCCTTCCGTGTTACACGGCCTCCGCCGGGCTTCTGATGAAGCCTTGTTTTTTAGGCTCCCGCCGGGCGGCTCCCGGCCTTCAGTGCTGCACGGCCTCCGCCTCGCTTCTGCGGAAGTTTGTGCAAGGGAAGGGCATTCTGTGCGCAAAGTGGGGACCGCTGGTAAAATTTGTACATAAATCTGCGGGGAATTGTAGTTTTTATGCGTTTAAATAAAGAATTTAGTTGCGGGAATTTGCTTATATTTGCAAGTTACTATATAAACCTATAGAATATGGCATTTTTCGGATTGTTCGGAAAGAAATCCAAAGAAGAGAAAGAGTCTTTGGATCAGGGTTTGCAGAAGACCAAGATGGGAATCTTTGAGAAGATTTCCCGTGCTATCGTGGGCAAGTCAACAGTTGATGATGATGTGCTGGACGGAATAGAGGAGGCGTTGATTGCTTCTGATTTGGGTGTGGATACAACCCTTAAGATCATTGACAGCCTTCAGGAGAGGGTTGCCAGGGACAAATTCATGAATACAGAGGAACTCAATACTATCCTTAGGGAGGAGATTGAGAAGCTTCTTGATATAAATCCTGCAGAGGAGCCTGACGGATCAGAGGAGGAGAAGGTGTTCGATTTCTCAAAGAAGCCGTATGTTGTGATGGTTGTAGGTGTGAATGGAGTGGGCAAGACTACCACTATAGGCAAGCTTGCTTCAAGGCTTAAGAATAGCGGAAAGAAGGTTGTTCTTGGAGCAGCAGATACTTTCAGGGCTGCTGCAGTTGACCAGCTTGTAATCTGGAGTGAGAGGGCTGGTGTGCCTATTGTAAAGCAGGGCATGGGGGCAGATCCTGCTTCTGTGGCATATGATACCCTCAAGTCTGCTGTTGCGCAGGATGCTGATGTGGTACTAGTTGATACTGCCGGCCGCCTTCACAATAAAGTGAACCTTATGAACGAGCTTACTAAAATCAGGAATGTGATGCGCAAGGTAGTTCCGGATGCACCGCATGAGGTACTTCTTGTTCTCGACGGATCAACAGGCCAGAACGCTTACCAGCAGGCAAAGGAGTTTACAAAGGCAACTGATGTTACTGCTCTAGCAGTTACCAAATTGGACGGTACTGCAAAAGGTGGTGTGGTAATTGGCATTTCAGACCAGTTCCAGATTCCTGTGAAGTTTATTGGAGTGGGTGAGAAGATTGAAGACCTTCAGATCTTCAACAAGAAGGAGTTTGTGGCATCATTGTTCTCAAAATAGTCCCGATAGAGAGCTGTCGGGAAGAATGACAAGATTATTAAAGAGTTTACAATATGAATATTTCGTACAATTGGCTTAAGGAGTATGTGAAGTTTGACCTTGCTCCTGCAGAGGTTGAGAAGATTCTTACCTCAATTGGATTGGAAGTTGAACATTTTGAAGAGGTTGAGGAGATTCCAGGCGGCCTTGCAGGTGTTGTGGTTGCGCATGTGCTTGAGTGTGAGAACCATCCTGATTCAGATCATCTTCATGTTACAAAAGTGGATGCAGGTACAGGCGAGCCTTTGCAGATTGTGTGCGGTGCACCTAATGTTGCAGCAGGTCAGAAAGTTATGCTTGCAACTTTGAATACAAAGCTTACCTTCAGCAATGGTGAGGAAATTAAGATAAAGAAGTCAAAGATCCGTGGTGTTGAGTCATTTGGTATGCTATGTGCAGAGGATGAGCTGGGCATTGGCCATAACCATGAGGGAATTATGGTGCTTGACCCTTCTGCTGTTCCCGGTACTCCTGCAAAAGATTATCTTGGCTTGAAGACCGATACCCTTTATGAGATAGGACTTACCCCTAACCGTGTGGATGCAGCTTCATTCATTGGCGTTGCAAGGGACTTGAGCGCTTATTTGAAGGCAAACAATATGGGTGGTGAGCTTACTCTGCCTTCAGTTGAAGAATTTGAGGCAAAACTGGCTGCTGCAAAGAAAGAGGGTGCAGTTAAGGTTACTGTAAACGCTAAAGAGGCAGCACCAAGATATAGCGGACTTACAATCAAGGGCGTTAAGGTGGGAGAGTCTCCTGAGTGGCTTAAATCAAAGCTTATGATGATTGGCCTCCGTCCTATCAACAGCATTGTTGATATCACCAACTATATCCTTATGGAGATGGGCCAGCCAATGCATGCCTTTGATGCAGACATGATTGAGGGAAATGAGGTGGTTGTTGATTTCTGCCCAGAGGGAACAAAGTTCGTAACCTTGGATGAGGTTGAGAGAACCCTTTCTGCACAGGATCTTATGATCTGCAATGCAAAAGAGCCTATGTGTATTGGTGGTGTGTTTGGAGGCATCAAGAGCGGCGTTACAGAGAACACTGTAAATGTTTTCCTTGAGAGTGCGTACTTCAACCCTGTTTCAATCAGAAAGACTTCAAAGAGACATACACTAAAGACTGATGCTTCTTTCCGCTATGAGAGGGGCTGTGATCCTGAAGTTACCCTATATGCCCTTAAACGTGCTGCGCTTCTTATTACAGAAATTGCAGGCGGAGAGATTGTAGGTGATGTTGTTGACATTGTTTCTGCACCTGTGGAGAAGAAAGTTGTGGAGCTTGACTATGCAAGAATCCAGAGATTCATTGGCAAGGAGATTGGTGTGCAGACAATAAAAGATATTCTTGGATACCTTGAGATGGAGTTTGTAAGCGAGAGCGAGGCGGGCTGTACAGTTAAGGTTCCTACTTACAGGGTTGATGTTTACAGGGAGTGTGACATTGTAGAGGATATCCTTAGAATTTACGGCTACAACAATATTGAATTGCCAGCAAATATGAGGGCTTCAATCAATACCACTCCAAAACCGGATCCGGAGAGGGTTAAGGTTATGGCATCAGAGTTCATGACTGCAAACGGCTTTATGGAGATGATGAACAACTCCCTTACAAAGAGTGACTACTATGCAAATCTTAAGACTTATCCGCAGGAGAAATGCGTTATGGTTGTGAACCCGTTGAGCTCAGACCTTAACTGCATGAGGCAGACTTTGCTTTTGAACGGACTTGAGGTTATTGCATACAATATCAACCGTCAGCAGAATGACTTGAAGCTTTACGAGTACGGTAACGTATACAGCTTCAACCCAGATTTCAAGGCTCCGGAGTTTGACGCTTCAAATCCTGAAGAGGCTCTTGCCCACAGAAGTGATGCACTTAAAGCATATTCAGAGGAGCCTAAATTCACTTTGTTCATTACTGGCAACGGTTATCAGAGCTGGAGAAACAAGACAGTGGGAGGCAACTTCTTTGCATTGAAAGGCTACCTTGAGCTGCTTCTTTCAAAATTCGGCGTTACCCTTGCAAACCTTGAGTACGAGGCTGCACCTTCAGACTTGTTTGCAGAGGGCTTGGTATACAAGATGAACGGAGGCAAGGAGATAGCCGTTATGGGTACAATATCAAAAGCAAGACTTAAACAGTTTGGTATCAAGCAGCCTGTTTTTGCTGCAGAGATTTCCTGGAATGTACTTTTGAAGGCGGTGAAGAAGAATAAGGTACAGTATTCGGAGCTTCCTAAATTCCCGGAGGTTAAGAGAGACTTGGCATTGTTGCTTGACGAGAACGTTTCATTTGCAGAGCTTCGCAAGAGTGCTCTTGCTACAGAGAAGAAGCTTCTTAAGAGCGTAACCTTGTTTGACGTTTACAAAGGGGAAAAGATCCCTGAAGGCAAGAAACAGTATGCTTTGAGCTTTGTGCTTCAGGATATGGAGAAAACCTTGAATGACAAGGCTGTGGAGGCTGTAATGGGCAAGCTTCTTGCAACATTCCAGCACAAGCACGGTGCAACATTGAGATAATCTTCCCGACAGATAAAAGTGATACTGAGAGAGGCTGACCCCAAAGGTCAGCTTCTTTTTTTGTGCACGAAAGAGGTGTTTGGTGCACAAAGTTACAGTTGAATGCTTAGTCTTTACAGTTCGATGCGTTTGCAGACAAGCCCTTTTTCCTTGATGGCCTCAAGAACTTGAGGAAGTGCTTCAAAAAGGTTGGGGGCGCATTTGATTGAATCGTGGAATACAATTATGGCACCCGGCTCTATGTATGGAAGAACATTGCGGGCGCATGCCTCTCCGCTGATATTGCGGTTGTAGTCACGGCTGATGATGTTCCACATTATTGTGTGGTATCTTTCATTCAGCATCCTTGCCTGGTTGGGGCCTATCTGGGCATATGGGGGACGGAACAGGTTGGACTTGATCATGTCTCCTGCAATGTCTATATCCCTTACGTAGTCACCGGTATTCATTCCCCATCCCTTTACATGGCTGTATGAGTGGTTGCCAACTGCATGCCCCCTGCGCTTTACCTCCTCAAACAGTTCGGGGAACATCTCGACGTTCTTTCCTATGCAGAAGAATGTGGCCTTGGCATTATACTTGTCCAGAAGATCAAGTACCCAAGGGGTGACTTCAGGCCTTGGCCCGTCATCAAAAGTGAGGAAAATGCCATCCTTTTCGTCGGGAAAATTCCAGATGAAAGTAGGGAACAGTCTTCTGATGATTTTTGGAGGCTTGATTCTCATATTTGCAATGTTTACGTTGGCAAAAGTAATAATAAAAAATTACCTTTGCATAATATATTTTTGAGTATGTACGGTATAGTAACGAATATAAGGACAGCGTTGTTTTTGCTATGTTTTCTTTTGTTTGCAGGTTGTGCGGAAAAGGATATCATAGGGAAAAAGGAGATGTCGGAACTGTTGGCTGACATGCTGCTGGCAGACCAGTCTCTTGTTACCAAATTCAACCTGATGAACCAGAAGGACAGCATACTGATATATCCTTCAATAATGAGGAAGCACGGGGTTACTGCTGAACAGTATGAAGCGGCTGTGAAATATTATCTTGATGACGGGGATTCTTATCTGAATATTGTAAAGGAGACAAAGCGGATCCTTTCTGACAAGGAGAAGGAACTCTCGGAGATTATGAAACTTGAGGCGGAGGAGCGGGATTCAAGGACAATAAATGCTTGGTGGGCCATTGATACGCTAAAGGCAATTTCTCCAGACAAGCTTAAGTATTATCCCTATTTGCGCAGCTTGAGGTGGCTTGTCCTCACAGAAGACAATAATGGGGAGTGGATGATGACAGAACCTGCAATTGAGGATATTCCGCAGAATCCCCAATGGTGGATGAATACTCTGGTACCTCCACAAAGGGAGTTCCATGAATTTATCATTTTGGGCGTGGATAAAAGGGATGAGAAATTAGATTCAACTGATAAAAATAAGGAGATAAAGAGCAATGAGAAAGTTGGCCGCAAACTATCTGGTAACACTAAACTCAGAAGAGCCGCTGCTGAAAAACGGTTACCTTCTTTTGAATGACAATAATGAGGTTGTAGAGGTAGGGGTGCTTGACAAGGAATGTGAGGATACGGAGTTCTATAGCGGAATTCTGTGCCCGGGCTTTACTAATGCGCATTGTCATGTGGAGCTGTCACATCTTGTGGGGGCATTTGAGCAGGCTACCGGCATGAGCGGGTTCATTAACCAGATCAATG
>CALCHD010000093.1 GCA_937901105.1 uncultured Bacteroidales bacterium
GGGTATAAATAAAAAGGGAAAGCAGATGCTCTCCCTTTTTGCATATATATAAGGTATATCTATACAGCAATAGGTGCTTTTATCACAGGGTGAGGATTGTAGTCTACAAGTTCAAAATCCTCGTATTTGAAGCTGAAGATGTCTTTCTGGTCTCTGTGGATTATCATTTTAGGCAACTCCCTCGGTTCACGTGAAAGCTGCAACGCCACCTGGTCAAAATGGTTCAGGTAGATGTGGGTGTCTCCAAATGTATGTACAAAGTCACCAAGCTCGTAGCCGCAAACTTTTGCAATCATCATGGTGAACAATGCGTATGAGGCAATGTTGAAAGGAACACCAAGGAACACGTCTGCACTTCTCTGGTATAGCTGGCAAGAAAGTTTGTTGTCAGCTACGTAGAACTGGAACATTGAATGACATGGAGGAAGGGCCATGTTGTCTACCTGCGCCACATTCCATGCAGAGATGATATGTCTGCGGGAATTGGGGTTCTCCTTAAGCTGTTTCATAAGGTTGGCTAGCTGGTCAATCTCGCCTCCGTCTGCGGTTTTCCAGTGTCTCCACTGTGCGCCGTAAACAGGGCCAAGCTCGCCGTTCTCATCTGCCCACTCATCCCAGATGGTAACGCCGTGGTCGTTGAGATATTTTATGTTGGTATCACCGTTTATGAACCACAAAAGTTCATAAATGATTGATTTCAAGTGCACTTTCTTTGTGGTAAGCAATGGGAATCCCTCATTGAGGTTAAACCTCATCTGGTATCCGAAAATGCTTTTTGTTCCGGTTCCTGTGCGGTCTCCCTTAACTGTACCTTCATCCATTATTTTTTTTAGAAGATCCAAATATTGTTTCATCTGCAATTCCTGTTTAAGTTCTCCACCTCTATTGGTGTTGTGTGCAAATTTATTAAAATTATCGGGAATAAATTATTATTCTTCTGTTGGAGGATTTATGACATGCTCTCCATAGAAGTACTCCCTGTGTCCTGATTTGCCTTCAATCTCAACCCTGTAGGTCCCTTTTTTGTGCTTGGTCCAGAACATGAATGTTGCCTCCCCGTTATCTGAGAGCTGCAAATTGGGATTCCAGTACATGGTAATGCGGTAGTCTGTATCCTTTGCCGCTTTCTCATAGTTGGGAGAGTAGAACCTTTTTGGCCTCTGCCAGCCTATAGGGGTGCCGGATGTAACGTTGGTAGGCATCGCGTGCTTTACATGCGGCTTAGTCCTTACCATAAGGACAGGAGTTGGAGATATATCGCCTTGTCCTGTGTGGGCAGATGCCTCAAGACCCTCAAGGTATACAAGGTTCTCCACCTGGTCGAGACTTATGTTCTGGATCTCTTCAAAATTGGATTGTATACCATTCAGATAATACAATATTGGGAACCATCTTGGCCCGCTCTGCATACTGCCGGAGGCTCCTACGCGCCTGCCTACAAGAGCTGTACCTTCCGGGCTCCATCTTAAAGATGGGTACTGGCTTATGACATATGAAGGTATATCGTATGAGCTGGCGTATGGTTTTATGGCATCCTCATCCCTTATCCTGTCTCTGCGGATTGCTATGTTGCGGTTTGGAGAAGGGGAGTTCTTCATTGTTATGTATGTGGATGTAACCACTACCGGATCCAGTTCCAGTGACATTGCGTATCCGTCTCCATATAGGTTTTCCACCACAAGGTCCTTGTACTGCTTGTTGTATCTGACATTCTCGGGAGAGAGCGGGTACTGGTGGATTTGTGCAAAATTGTCGGGAAAAAGATGTGGGGTGAGGACACCCGCGCGCCCTTTTTTACCTACTGCAGATACAATGAAGTCTGTGTTTTCGGGGAAACTGATGTCCTTGAGGACGAAATATCCCGAATCCACCTGCCCCATAGCAGTAAAGTTGATGGAAGGGGCAACAAAGGAAACCACAGTGGTCTTGGCCTGTGTGAGCAATCCCTTTACTTCTCCCGACAGTGTCTGGGTATATTCCCTGCCAAAACTTGGTTGTACAACAGTACCTTTAAGGATATTTGGAGTTTCATAATACCTCCACCCCTGGGTCTGCATAAGCATATCTGCCTTGGCCATCCTCTGTTTAAGAGGTATGTCCCTGTTAAAGTATTGGGAAGGGTTTGCGATATATCCCTCAACCTCACTCTTAAGGAGGAAGTATGATTCTATGTTTACGTTGTCAAGGTCCTGGACAAGCCTGCAGTCTGTAACGGCAACGGAGACATGAGGATTTTCTGTTTCAAGAGAGTCTTTTACATACCCAGGCACTTTGATTTTGCAAAGCACCTTTTCCCATGCCCCATACTTGTCTTTGTCTGTGGCAATCTCAATCCTGCTTTTTCTTCCCGACGGCAATACAATGAACGGACGCTCTGCATATACGTTGTTTGCCTTGTCCACGATGCTTACGCTGTGGGTGCCTGGCTGCAACTGTACAAGCCTTACGAAGAATGAAGACTCTGCAGAGGTTATCTCTTTAGACATAAGTATTTGGGACCCGTCATGCAGAACAGCATACAGCCCCTGCTGAAGTGCGGCCGGTGTTGCATTCAGCCTGAACATCATGCGGCAGTTAGGGGTGTATTCTGTTGTCCCCTGTATAATCATGCTGCCGGTTATGGAAGCACCTTCAGCTTCGGCCTTTGGGAGCAGGAATGTCCTGCTGAATTCCATAGAGTCTGTAACGTATGCATACAACTCTTCAGAGGCGGCATTGTATACTGTGAGTTTTGCTGTTCCGCTGGAGTCTGTCTGGAACGTGCCTATCTGCCTGCCGTCCCCGTCCCTTACTTCGCCCCAAAGAAGCGCCTCGTTTCCAAGGTTGTCCAGAGCCTTAATCCAAATAGTGTTTCTGAATCCCTGCAGGCTGTGACCGCTCTCCGGCAGAAACTGTATATCATAATCTACTATTGTGGAGTCCTTCTTGTCTTGCTTGTCAATTGGAGCAATGGCATTCAGCTGGGCGTATTTGTTTTTGTCGGTGATGTTCTTGTCTTTCATTTTGGCAAGAAGATCATCGTTGAACGGATTGGTTATGGCAATCTCCTTGTAGAACATATATTCCACTGGGCGGTTGAGCATCCAGTATGTATATGCCCTTAATATGCACTTCCCGGTACTTTGTTTGTCGGGAATCACAATATGGCCCTGAAATCCTCCGTTGTGCCTCTTGAGCTTTATCCTTTTTACCAATGAGGGTTCATAGAACGGGCGGTATCTCCATGAAGAGATATTTTGGTTGAGCTGTGAGCTGATGAGTTCAACATATATGTAGTTTGATTCCGGAAATTCGGAGTTCCAGGTTGCATTCTCCACATATCCGCTTACCCAGATGGTATCACTGGCGTTATAGATGTCGCGGTCTGTATGAAGATATACCTTTTCTGGCGATATAAGGGTTGCTATGGCGTTGAATCTGCCGGCAGCTGTGGTGTCTTGAGGCTGCTGTGCCTTGAGTGGTCCGCTGAACAAGTATAACAGACAGCATATTATAGTGAATAATGTCCTTCTCATGATTGCATATTTATCAAAGTAAACAAAATTACGAAAATCTTCATAAATTAGCGCCTTTAATTTGGATTATTATGCTTTCACTTATAGTAGCCGTAGCCCGGAACGGGGCAATAGGGAGGAACAATGAACTTTTGTGGCATATTTCAGAGGATCTGAAATACTTCAAGAGCACCACAACCGGCCATCCGGTAATCATGGGGCGCAATACATATGAGTCTATAGGGCGTCCTCTTCCGGGAAGAAGGAACATTGTCCTTACCAGAGGAGAGATTGAGTTTCCTCCAATCAAGAACCCGCAGACCACATCAATTGAGATTGTCCGTTCACTTGATGATGTATACGCCATTGCACAGGGTGAGGAGGAGTTCTTCATCATGGGCGGCGGAATGCTCTATAATGCAACTATAGGGAAGGCAGATGCCCTTTATATCACCAGAATCTTTGCGGAGGTATCAGATGCCGATACATTCTTCCCGATGATTGATGAAAACATCTGGGAACTTGACCGGGAGGGGGAGATTCTGCACGATGAGGAGAATGGCATAGATTTCCAGTTTGCAGTATATAAAAGAAAGAAATAATGGCTAAAAGAGACAGTTTTGCCAGCAGTTTTGGAGTGCTGGTAGCCATGGCAGGTTCTGCTGTGGGGTTGGGAAATCTGTGGAGGTTCCCTTATCTGGTTGGAACTAACGGCGGAGCCGCGTTCATCATAATCTATCTTGCAATAGTATTTGTGCTGGCTATGCCTATCATGTACTCGGAGTTTATCCTTGGACGCAGGGGGCAGAGCAACGTGTACAGTGCATTCAAGAAAATGGCTCCAGGTACAGGCTGGAAGATTACAGGTGTGCTTGCCATATTGTGCTGTATTCTCATTGTTTCATTCTACTCGGTTGTAGGTGGATGGACAATAGACTATATGGTTAAAGGAATGATGTTCAAGTTCACTTCAGATTCTGCTGCCTTGGGTGGCATGTTTGAGCAGACTGTAACTTCAAGCTGGCAGCCGCTGCTTTATATGGCTTTGTTCGCAGGACTGTCGGGAGCAATATTGCTGGCAGGGGTGAAGGATGGCATTGAAAAGTATTCAAAGGTGCTTATGCCTCTGCTGTTCCTTATGGTGGTGGTGATTGCAGTACGTTCGGTAACCCTTCCGGGTGCCGGTGCTGGGCTTGACTTCCTTTTCAAGCCAGATTTTTCAAAAGTTACCGCAAACACCTTCCTTGATGCCCTGGGCCAGGCATTTTTCTCTTTGAGTGTAGGCTTTGGCATCATCTTTACATATGCTTCATATGTGAACAGAGGTGAGAATGTGGTGAAGATGTCGGTGCAGACAGCAATGGCAGATACGCTGTTTGCAATCCTTGCGGGTGTGGCAATCATGCCGGCTGTGTTCTCGTTCGGCATCTCTCCAAGCCAGGGACCGGGCCTAGTGTTTGTAACATTGCCTTATGTCTTTGCGCAGATTCCATTTGGAGGGGTGCTTGCAATATTGTTCTTCTTTGTGCTGTTCATTGCGGCAATCACCTCTTCAATCTCATTGTTTGAGGTAATTGTAGCCTATGTGATTGAGGAGTTCAAATGGAAGAGGAGCGTTGCTGTGGCATCAGTGCTTGCCCTTGTAATTTTCTTGGGCGCCTTCTGTTCCCTATCACAGGGTGTGCTTGCAGATGTGAAGATTCTTGGCAACAATATCTTTGACAGCTTTGACAAGTTTACCGCAAATATCCTTATCCCTCTAGGAGCACTGCTGATTGTGCTGTTTGCGGGATGGAAGATGAAAAAGGCAGATTTTATGGATGAGATTACCAGTGGCGGTGAGCATAAGATAAGTCCGTTGTACTTGAAGATTATCATTGTTTCTGTAAGATATATTGCACCGCTGGTTATAGCAGTAATTATGATCAGAAGTTTAATTTAAGATTTGTGATATGGCAAATAGAGAGAGTTTTGGCAGCGGATTCGGTATCCTTGTGGCTATGGCCGGTTCTGCTGTAGGGTTGGGCAACTTGTGGAGATTCCCTTATCTGGTAGGAACCAACGGCGGTGCTGCCTTCATTATAATTTACCTTGCATTTGTATTGCTGCTGGCTATGCCTATAATGTATTCAGAGTTTATTGTGGGCAGACGCAGCCAGGCCAATGTGTTTGGTGCGTTCAAAGTGCTGGCCCCCGGAACAAAATGGTGCAATATAGGATTCATATATGTGCTGGGCTCATTGGCAATCATCTCCTTCTACTGTGTAGTGGGAGGATGGACAATCAACTACTTCTGGAAGGCAGTTACATTCAAGTTCGCAGTTGCAGACACAGCTGCTTTAGGCAACATGTTCAACCAGACTGTTACAGCCAACTATGAGCCGCTGGGCTTTATGCTTGTATTCCTTGTGGCAACGGCCCTTATTGTAATGGCGGGAGTTAAGGACGGCATTGAGAGGTATACCAAACTGATGATGCCGCTGTTATTCCTTATAGTTGTACTTGTGGCGGTGCGCTCTGTTACCTTGCCAGGTGCAGGAGCAGGACTTGAATTCCTTTTCAAGCCAGATTTCTCAAAAGTTACCGCAAATACCTTCCTTGATGCCCTTGGACAGGCGTTCTTCTCATTGAGCATAGGATGTGGAACAATCATGACCTACTCTTCTTATGTGTGCAAAAAGGAGAATATAGTGGGTTTGTCTGTGGAGACAGCTATGGCAGATACAGTTTTTGCAATCATAGCAGGTCTGGCAATTATGCCGGCGGTATTCTCTTTTGGAATATCCCCTTCAGAGGGCCCGGGCCTTGTGTTTGTAACATTGCCATACATCTTTGCGCAGATACCTATGGGATCATTCCTGGCAATACTGTTCTTCTTCATGCTTTTCATTGCCGCAATTACCTCTTCAATCTCAATGCTTGAGGTAATTGTTGCCTATTTGAATGAGGAGTTCAAGATTGGCCGCAAGCTTGCCATCATCCTCAGCTTTGCCGTTGTGGTTGTGCTTGGAACCATGTGCTCGTTGAGCCAGGGTGTAATGGCAGACTTCAAGATTTTTGGGAACAACATATTCGATTTCTTTGACAAGCTCTCTGCAAATATCCTCCTCCCTGTGGGCGGTTTCCTTGCGGTAATCTTTGTAGGCTGGAAGATGAAGAGGGCGGATGTGGAGGACGAGCTCACAAGTGGCGGAACTCATCCGTTCGCCAAGGCATTCAGGAACTATGTGTATTTCTCAATAAAATACCTTGCCCCAATAGTTGTGGCGATAATCCTCATCAGAGGACTGATATAAAATAGAGGGGGTGACCATAAAGGTCACCCCTTTTTTCTCCTCGGATTGGAAGGAGGCAAGACTGTAACTTTACACCAGATCTCTGAAAATCTCCTCCACAGTCTCAATCTGTGTAACCATTGAGCAGATCTGCCCAATCTCTATTTCTCCCTCATTGATATCCCCCTCAAAGATACCTTTGCGGGCGCGCCCTTTGCCAAGGTAGGCTGCAAATTCCTCTTTTGATGCGCCTGCATCTTCCATTGCGGCAACGTTGGTGGTGAACTCGCTTCCCTGCGCAAGACGGGCAGGGGCAAGCTTTTTAAGGTATAGCTTGGTTGCTCCCTCAGGCATTCCAAGACAGTGCTTTTTGAAGTTCTCGTGGGCCGAACTCTCTGCAGAGAGGGCAAAGCGGGTGCCAATCTGTACACCGTCCGCGCCCAGTGCCTGGCACGCTGCAATCTGGCATTTTAGGGCAATTCCGCCTGCGGCAATCACCGGAAGTGAAGTTGCCTGGCGCACTGCAGGGATAAGGCATAGGGTGGTGGTCTCCTCGCGGCCGTTGTGTCCGCCTGCCTCAAACCCTTCGGCAACTATAGCATCTACTCCGGCCTCCTCGCATTTCTTTGCAAAAACGCTGCTGGAAACCACATGCACCACGGTGATCCCGTGCTCTTTAAGGTACGGAGTCCATTTCTTTGGACTGCCTGCAGAGGTGAAGACAATCTTCACACCCTCCTCAACAAGGATACCCATCAGCTCATCTATTTGGGGATACATCAGCGGCACGTTCACGCCAAACGGCAGGTCCTTGCCGGTGTTGTTGCCTGGAGCTCCGGCTTTAAGGGCCTCCTTGCACTGCTGGATGTGGTATCTCAAAGTGTCGGGATGCATGCTTCCTGCGCCCAAAAGTCCAAGGCCTCCGTTAAGGCTCACTGCAGATGCAAGCCTCCATCCGCTGCACCATACCATTCCTCCTGAAATTATAGGGTGTTCAATTCCAAACAGTTTGCAAATCCTATTCATTTTCTTTCCTTTTTCTCAAATAATAAAATATGCCTCCTCCAACAAGCATCAACAACAGTATTCCCGACGAAATCCTTGAATACATCTCTCCCTTGCTGAAGCTTGGAGGATTGAAACTCATCTCAACTGTAAAGTCTCCCTCAGGAAGGGTAATTCCGCGGAGAATCCAGTTGGCCCTGAAGATATCCAGAGCCATCTTCTCCCCTGTAGCAGCATTGGTTGCAACAGCCTCCCAGCCAGGATTGTAGTACACCTCGCTGAAAAGGACAATCTGCGGCTTGCTGCTGCTGTAGTTGTATACAAGCCTGTTAGGGGCGTAGCTTGCCAGTTCAATGAAGTTGTTCAAAGACATGTCAGCTACTGCGTTTTCCGGTGCTGAAGCTGTGGCGCCTCCCTGTGCAGCAACTGCTGTACCCTCCTGCTGGCTTCCGTCCTCTGCAACAGCGGCATTGGCAGCAGCTGCTAGGGCAGGGTTTGCAGCAAGGAACTCTTTAGAAACAACTGCGGTTGTGGCAGGGTTCACGGTTGCAAGGGTTGCAATCTCCTCATTAGGGTTCTCTACAGGAACTATCTGGTTTACAAACCAGGCATTGCCCAGTCTGAACTCATTTTCTATAGGTGGAATATTGGCTCCAAGGACAATATATTTTGTATTGAGCATGCTCAGCACTGGGCAGAATACCATTGCATCCTGAGCCTCCTCAATTGTCTGCTTGCCGTTCACTTGGGCAGCAATCACACCCATTTCACGGGTAATGTTATGCTCAATAAGATCCTGGTAGCGCTGCAGCTTGGCAGGGCTGTAACCTCCGATAGTCTTGTGGTGGTAGCTGATATAAGCGTCGTTGAAAGTGTTCACACTCAGATCCAGCACCCTGTAGTGAGGATCTGT
>CALCHD010000094.1 GCA_937901105.1 uncultured Bacteroidales bacterium
GTGTCAAACAGCTTGCTTGAGTAGCCCGGGATTCCTACCATGCCGCTTCCTTCCATAGAAAGGAGGGCAATCTTGTTGGATGAAGAGATGCCCCTTATCTTGTCCTGTCCCTCCGGAGGGTTGCGCTCTATGAGGGTTCCAAAGTCGTCGGGAGCAAAGGTGTTCTTTACATAGATTGGAATGCCTTGCTTTACAACCGGCTGGATTGTAGGTGGATATACCACTTTTGCCCCAAAGTGTGAAAGTTCAAGCGCCTCCTTGTATGATATGTTCCTGATAGGGCGTGCGTCTGCTACTACGCGTGGGTCTGCTGTCATCATTCCGCAAACGTCTGTCCAGATTTCAAGTCTGCGGGCCTGTGTGCCTACAGCTATGATTGATGCAGTGTAGTCTGAACCGCCTCGGCCAAGGGTAGTGGTACGGCCTGCAAGGTCTGATGCAATGAAACCGGGCATTATGTACAGCTTGTGCTGGTCGTTGCTGAAGTACTCCCAGATATTGCTGCCGGTAAGGTTGTCAATTACAGCGTTTTTCCCCTGAACAAGCTCTGTCTTTACAAGCTCCCTTGAGTCTTTCCACTGGTGGCTGATGTTCAATGACTTCAGCTTTGCACTTATGATATTGGTTGAAAGAATCTCGCCAAAGCTTACAATGTGGTCCTGGCTGAGCTCTGTAAGCTCTTTTAGAAGGTAGACACCCTTGCAGATCTCCCTCAATTTGTTGAACAGGCTGTTGCAGGTCTCCCTGATTGTCTCCGATTCATCTGCAGGTATAAGCTCTGCAATGATTGTATTGTGCTTCTCCTGAAGTGCATCTATAAGCTGAAGATAGCTGTCGTCACCATTCTTTGCTGTTTTTCCAATAAGGAGCAGTGCGTCTGTAGCCCCGCTGATTGCAGAAGATACTACAACTGTCCTGTCGCTAGCCATGGCCTTTTTTATAATGGCTATGACCTTGTTTATGTTTGTAGCGTTGGCAACCGAGCTGCCGCCGAATTTCAATACTTGCATAATTGTTCTCCTTAACCGTTAAATAAGGTTTTCACTCTCTACA
>CALCHD010000095.1 GCA_937901105.1 uncultured Bacteroidales bacterium
AGTCAAAGATAACGCCTGAAGCATCCATAGGGTCTGCCTTAACAGTCCACATAGGAACAAGCTCTACTGGAAGAAGAGCCTTAACCTGCGGCATGTTCAAGTAAGCGTTGATTTTTGCTGTATCTCTATAATGAGCTCTACCGATAGTAGCGCCAGGCATAAGCTGGCCATTGTATACGCTAGGGTTCAAAAGGAAGAACAATGGGTTCTGTTTTGCATAAGCCTGTGCATCTGCAGACAATGAATCAGCAGCAATCAAAGACTCAACAGCGTCAGCAGCGGTCTCACCCTCTGCAGCTGCAACCTCCTCAACTGCCAAAATCTCTGCAAGAACAGCGTTTGCCTCTGCCAAGTATGGATAAACCTCGGTGTTCTCAAATGTAGGCCAGAACTCCAAAGAAGCAGTACCCTGAAGCAGTTTTCTAACACGCTCAGGCTCTTTTACACCTGGAAGCTCAACAAGGATTCTGCCGCTGTTGCCAAGTTTCTGGATGTTTGGCTGGGTTACGCCAAAGCGGTCGATACGGTTTCTCAACACGTTGAATGAGTTTGCGATTGCGCTCTCTGACTCCTCGCGGATAACTTTGATCACCTCCTCGTTTGAAGTCTCCGGCTTGATTTTCTCACGCATCTCAAAAGTACCGAAGATGGTAGAAAGTCTCTGGCCAGGAGCCACCTCATTCCAGCTCTCCTCAAATAGAGTGATGAAGTCCTCTCTGCTCTCAAGCTCCTTTTTCTGCGCCAAGGCCAAAGCCTGAACGAACTCTGGAGACTGGTTGCCGTCTGCAAGGGCTACGATAAGATCTTTAAGCTGCACCTGCAACATTACGTTCATACCGCCCTTTAGGTCTAGACCAAGGTTGATCTCCTTCTCTTTTACCTCTTTGTAGGTAAAGCCCAAGAATACTTTCTCGGAAGAGATTGAATCAATGTAGAATCTGTTTTTCTCTTTAGCGATTGAATCAAGGTAGAATGCCTTGTCAACATCCGCTACATTTGCGAAGGCTGCGCTCAACTGCTCGGCTGCAACAGCTGCTGCTGCATACTCCTCTGCCTTCTTCTCCTGATGGCTGGTAACCCAAGTGAATGATAATGAATACAAACAGGCTACCGCAATTAGAATTGCCACAAATTTAATGGCTCCTTTACTTTGCATAGTTTATTAATGGTTTAAAATAATTAATTCCAGTCGTTTTGATGGAAATATGGACTACTTCCAAAAATAACGTGCAAATGTAGTATTTTTTCCTAATATATAAAGTATTTCATACCTTTGTTAAGGTTTTTTAAAGGAATTTGGATGAAAAAACGCAGTTGTTTGTCTATCATGCTCATAGCATTGGCAGGATTTACAGCGGGCTATTCGCAGGACTACAGCAAGAAACTGGAAAAGGCCGCACAACTTCATAAGAACTACAGCTTTACAGAAGCGGCACAGATATACAGGTCTGTTTTGCAGAGCAGGCCAGACTCAACTTTGGCCACAGAGGCAGATTCAACATTGAACATGGAGCTGCACAGCATGGCCATTGCCTGTGAAAACGGAGAAAACCTTCTGAAGTTCGGTTCTTCCCCGGTTCTTGTGGCAAAGAAAAGCTTCCCTCTCAACACATTCCACCTCAACTTCCCCGGTTTTGAGGACGGCACATGGATGACACCCCCCGCAGAATACTCCAAAGGGGGCGGCGTAAGCGCCCCATTCAATGCCATGAACTTCCATAAAGAAGACAAGATGCTGGTATTCAGCGCACAGGACGAGAGCGGAGCATGGAATATAATGTACTCTGTAAGGCTGAATGACACCGTTTGGTCTGCCCCACAGATTGCAAACGAAAACATCACCACAGCCGGCAATGAAATACTTCCGCACCTTTCTCCATGCGGCAAGAAACTCTATTTTGCCTCAAACGGACATTCGGGCATGGGAGGATATGACCTTTATGTAAGCGAGTGGAATGAAGAGACATCAGACTGGGATACGGCGCAGAACCTTGGCTTCCCGTACTCCTCAACAGGGAACGACTGGCTTTACCGAAACACCCCTTGCGGCACATATACTGTATTCGCCTCCGACAGGGAAACATCAGAAAATGAAGTTACCATATATGCCACCCTCACCGAGGTAATGCCCCTAAAACAGGAAATACCTCAAGACCAGGCATCTGCAAGGGCAATATTTACCTATGGCGGAAAGAAGGCCGCCACTGCCGCAAAAGAGGCTGCAGACAACAGCGCCCCCCTTGCCGCCGAACAGACGGCATACCTGGAGTCCATTGCAAAAATGAAGGAAATGCAGGCCGGACTCGATGCTATTTCCACAAAAGTACAGGCAATCAGGGACAGCTATGCCACTGCAGATTCCCTAACCAGGCTTGAGATGGAAAAGCACCTGATCAGACATGAAAAGGACATCATGGCCATGGGCGACAAGATAAGCCTCAAGGCAGCAGAAATCCAGAACATGGAGCTGGACATGCTAGGCAAAGGCATTGACATCCCTAATCCCGACAGGCTTCCAGCAGCCACAGCTGCCCCGGCTGCAACCCTCACCGGTGCAGGAAAGGGCTTCACATTTGCATCGTATAAGCCGGGAAAGGCACCGGCAATCAATTTTGAGAAAATTGAACCGGCAAGAGACCTTTCACTGAAGATTGAGGCACAGGCCTACATTGCAGACTTGAGTGAACTTCCGCAAGGGCTTGTATATCACATACAGATAATGACCGCTGCCAGGAAAGTGCAGCCTAAAGCCCTCAAAGGGTTCAGTCCCGTATTTGAGCGCAGGGTGCAGAGCGGCAAGTACACCTACTCCGTTGGAGTCTTCAGCAAATACGCAGAGGCTCTCAAGCATCTCAATACTGTAAAGAAGAAAGGATTCCCTACAGCAATGATCACAGCCTACAACAACGG
>CALCHD010000096.1 GCA_937901105.1 uncultured Bacteroidales bacterium
TCTATCGTAAGCCTTTCCGGTTGCATCCTGATAAATTGCGTATGAAGAGTTCAAGCCTCTGCCCTCTAGGAACAGGCGTCTTAGTGAAGTACCTGAACCTTTAGGAGCTACTAGAATAACGTCTACATCAGCTGGAGGAACAATACCAGTACGGTCATTGTAAGTGATACCAAAGCCGTGTGAGAAGTAAAGTGCCTTGCCAGGGGTAAGATGTTTCTTAACTGTAGGCCATACAGCAATCTGTCCGGCATCTGAAAGAAGATACTCAATTATGGTAGCCTTCTCACAAGCCTCCTCAATCTCAAATAGAGTCTCGCCAGGCACCCAGCCGTCAGCTACAGCCTTATCCCAAGTCTTTGATCCTTTTCTCTGTCCTACAATTACTTTAATGCCATTATCTTTAAGGTTCAATGCCTGTCCAGGACCCTGAACACCATAACCGATGATTGCTACTGTCTCATTAGCCAAAACTTCCTGTGCTTTCTCCAAAGGAAACTCGGCGCGGGTAACTACCTGCTCCTCAACGCCACCAAAATTCAATTTTGCCATTTCTGTGTGTATTTTTTAAGTTCTTCTAATCTTGTTTATATATCTGCCTCTTACATTGTGTAATAGGCTCTCTTAATCTCAACTATATTGCTTATCTGGTTTACAAGCCTCTCAATAACATCCTTGCGCTCGCTCAAGCAGGTAATCTTGTAAGCCCCCTGCTCCGGTGCTGTTCTGTTATACTCAAAGGTCTCAACCTGAATCCTCTTCTGCAAGTACAAAGTTGCTATTCTGTTCATTACGTCAAGCCTGTCCTTGCCCTCTGCCATTACTGTATATTTTTCCATAGTGTTTTTCTCTATTCAAAAATTATGTCATCTAGTGTTTTGCCTGCAGGTATCATCGGGAAGACATTCTCCTGCTCTGTCATAGCCGCCTCAAGGAAGAAAGGCCCGTCATGCGCCATCATCTCCTCTACTGCAGCTTCCAGTTCCTCTCTGCTGCTGATTTTTGCATACTTGATGCCGTATGCAGATGCCAGAACTCCAAAATCAGGATTTGCCAGATGGGTGAAAGAGTATCTTCTGTCAAAGAAAAGCTCCTGCCACTGCCTCACCATTCCCAAATATGAGTTATTTAAAAGAACTATCTTAACCGGCACCTTGCTCTGAAGTATTGTTCCAAGCTCCTGTATGTTCATCTGAAGGCCGCCGTCTCCTGTAAACAGAACCACATCAAGATCAGGATTGCCCACTTTTGCTCCAATTGCAGCAGGAAGCCCGAATCCCATTGTTCCAAGCCCTCCTGAAGTAACCCAGCATCTGTAGCCGTCCAGTTTGGAGTATCTTGCTGCAAACATCTGGTTCTGGCCAACATCTGTAACCACCACCTTCTTTTTGCTGCCTCCCTTGGTCACTGCATCCACTACCTGTGCCATTGTCAAAGAACTTGAATTGAGCTGCGGGCCCTTAACATTTGCCAGCTCGTGCTCATTTTTTGTTTTGTAAAGTTCAAACCACTCATCTCTCTGCCTGAACTCCAGTTTCTTGTAAAGCCCCTCAAGGAATACTCTTGCATCACTCTCAACTGCCAGATGGCACTTCACATTCTTGTCAAACTCCGATGCATCAATATCTACATGTATAATCTTTGCTTTTGGGGCATATCCTTTAACCTCACCAGTAACCCTGTCAGAGAACCTCATTCCAATAGCAAGGATAACATCTGCATTCTGTGTCATCACATTAGGGGCAACATTTCCATGCATTCCCACCATTCCAACATACTCCGGATCTGTCTGGTCCATAGCACCCATTCCCATAAGGGTAACCGCTACCGGAATATTTGCCTTGTCTGCACAATCCTGCAAAATCTTGTTTCCTCCCGACAGAATCACACCATGTCCGGCAATTATCAAAGGCCTCTTTGCATTGTTGAGGTCATTTGCAGCCTCCTCAATCTTCTCTGCCAATGTGCAGGCAATCTCCACCCCCTCATGTTCCAGAAGCTTCAGCGCACCCTCCTTATCATATGAATAATCCATCATCTCCACCTGCGCGTTTCTGGTAAGGCTTATAAGAACCGGTCCCGGCCTGCCAGTCTGGGCAATATGGAATGCCTGTGCCATTACAGTAGGAATCTCTGCAGCCCTTGATATCTGGTAGCTCCATTTGGTAATTGGGATTGTGATTCCAATCATATCTGCCTCCTGGAAGAAGTTTGTTCCAAGCTTATCGGCATTAACCTGCGCTGTAATGCACACAAGGGGTGTTGAATCCATCATTGCATCTGCAATTCCTGTTACAAAGTTTGTTGCTCCAGGGCCTGCTGTTGCCATACACACACCAACCTTTCCTGTACTTCTTGCATAACCTTCAGCCGCATGCACTGCCCCTTGCTCATGTCTCACAAGAATATGGTTTATCCTGTCTGTATAATCGTACAGCCTGTCGTACACCGGCATAATTGTTCCGCCAGGATATCCGAAGATTGTGTCCACACCCTCATCCAAAAAAGCATTCATCAGAGCATCTGCTCCCGTCATTCTTCTCGTATTCATCTCCATATTGTATCTCTTCCAATTACTCAATAACTCTAACTCCTCCAATATCTGCACTTCCTGCCAATGATGCATATGCCTTAAGTGCCTTGCTTACTTTTCTGTCCCTTGCTTTAGGTTTGTAACCTGTTCCAGCCTCAAGCTTCTCTTTTCTCTGTCTGAACTCTTCTTCAGAGAGCTCAACGTTTATGCTTCTTTCCGGAATATCTATCACCACTGTATCTCCATCCTCCAGAAATGCTATCGGACCTTTATTTGCCGCCTCCGGTGAAACATGTCCTATTGAGAGGCCGCTTGTTCCTCCAGAGAATCTGCCGTCGGTAATGAGGGCGCAATCCTTATCCAGCTTCATGCTCTTAAGGAAAGAGGTTGGATAAAGCATCTCCTGCATTCCCGGACCGCCTTTAGGCCCCTCATATCTGATCACCACCACATCCCCTTTCTTCACTTTTCCGCCAAGGATTCCATTTACTGCGTCCTCCTGGCTCTCAAACACCACCGCCGTTCCTTTGAACTTCAGGATATTTTCTGCCACACCGGCTGTCTTTACTATACATCCTTTAGGTGCTATATTTCCGTAAAGGACTGCTAGGCCTCCATCTTTTGAGTATGCGTTTTCAATATTTCTTATACAACCGTTCTTTCTGTCTGTATCAAGCTCCTTGTAAACACTTTCATTCTCCCCCAATTTCACTGTCCTTACTCCACAAGGGGCAGACCTGTAAAGGTTTTCATTATCTGCCTCAAGCGCTGCCTGCAAACTTGGATAATCTACCCTTGCAACATCTGTATTGAGTATACCACCTTTGGCCATCTCCCTCATGATTCCCATAATTCCGCCGGCCCTGTTCACATCCTGAATATGATAACTGCTGTTAGGAGCAACCTTGCAAAGTACCGGAACCTCTTTTGAAAGGCGGTCAATGTCCTTCATGGTAAAGTCTACACCGGCCTCATGAGCAATTGCAAGAAGATGAAGAACTGTATTTGTAGAGCCTCCCATTGCAATGTCAAGTTTCATTGCATTCTCAAATGCATCCTTGGTTGCTATTGAACGGGGAAGAACAGCCTCGTTATTTTTGAAATAATAGTCGTTTGCCAACTTCACTATAAGCTCCGCTCCTTTTCTGAACAGTTCTTTTCTATTTGCGTGAGTGGCAAGCACTGTACCGTTGCCAACCTGGGCCAATCCCAAAGCCTCTGTAAGGCAGTTCATGGAGTTTGCTGTAAACATTCCGGAGCAGCAGCCGCATGTAGGACATCCAAACTCCTCATAATCCATCAAGTCTGCATCTGAAACGTCTGGAGCTGCTCCTTTTACCATAATGTCTACAAGGTCACAATCCGCTCCCTTTACATTTCCAGCCTCCATAGGGCCTCCTGAAACAAAAACTGCTGGGATATTCAATCTCATGACAGCCATAAGCATGCCGGGTGTAATTTTGTCACAATTTGAAATGCAGATCATAGCATCTGCACAGTGGGCATTGCACATATACTCTACGCTATCCGCTATAATTTCCCTTGAAGGAAGCGAGTAAAGCATTCCGTCATGCCCCATTGCAATACCGTCATCAATTGCTATGGTATTGAACTCAGCCGCAAAACATCCTGCTCTTTCTATCTCATTCTTAACGAATTGGCCTATTTCATGAAGATGCACATGACCTGGTACAAACTGGGTAAACGAGTTTACAACCGCAATTACAGGCTTGCCAAACTGCTCCCTTTTCATACCATTGGCTCTCCATAACGCCCTGGCACCTGCCATTTTCCTTCCAACTAATGTTTTATTGCTTCTGAGCTCCATTTTGCTTACAATTTTTAATCAAATAAAAAAACCTGCTTAAATGTCTAATCCATTAAGCAGGTTTTCATTTATTACTTAAAGGATTTATATCATTACGGAATAATAATCACAGAAACCACAATAATAATGGACACCACCACCTGGATAATGCTCTGAATACCAATGCGCCCAATAATATTTATGTTTCTTGTGCTATTCATAATATGATATAAAGCCGTTGTTTCTTATTAACAAATGCGAATATATAAAAAACTTTTTTACGTTATTCTCCTAAAAGCAATTTTTTTCAAAAAAAGTAACAATTTGTTACATGCTGCGGATAAAGATGGTCCAAAGTTCTGCTTTAAGGTCTTCCCAAGCCTTTGAAGTAGTCGATGCCCACTTTTGAGTGTAACTATTCAACACCTCTGCAGCCTCATCTTTCTTACCTGCTTTAACAAGCTCTGCAACCTCTCTCTCCACTACTGGATTCTCACGCATCATCTGTTTCTCAAAATATGCAACCTTTGGCTCCAAAAGGCCTCTTGTCTTGTGCCAGTCAATAGTTGAGATTCTGTTGGTCTCTCTAAAAGACCAGATAGCGGCATCAGTACGGTATCTGTGCTGTCCGCACACATCAAACTCGTTAGGAAGCTGTGTAGAACCTGCATAAATAGGAATACGAGGGCTCTGTGCAGGATTGTCAAACGAGAAGTAAGCTACACCGCCAACCTCATCAGGCAACCAGTCACGGCACTGCATAATGTGTGAATAAGAGCACTGGATAACAGCAATGGTTCTGGTCTTCTCTGTAACACCCGGCTTGATGGTATTCAAAAGGGTTCTCATGTCACCGGTCATGAAAGTTGATACAGGACATGCTATCTCCCTGTAATATTCAGTCTCTCCCTTCTCGTTCTTTCTCTTTCTCTCAACCTCTACATAGAAATCCTTAACCTGGTCAAACTCTGTGCCCTCATAGGTCTCTCTATAGAAAGCGAACATCTGCTCTGGAGAAACTTTCTTGTCGGGTTTAACTGAGAAAGGAAGCTCATCTGCATCATATTTAAGGTTCAAAGACGGTGCAAGAGTGCTTAAAATGAAATACTCTCTCACAGAGAAAGGTTTAGGGCCGTCATGGGCAACTTTCCAAAATACATAGTCACCCTCTCCGCTCCATAGGCCAATAGCCTTTGAACGCTCCCTAAGGTCTTTTGAGAACATATAGTTCTCTGTATCCTCAAAGTCAATCTTTCCAATTCTTGGGATATTTGCAGAAACACCTACATGATCATCGGGAATACGTACTGCTGCCCAAAGTGCTCCTGCCTTGTCAACTGGGGCTTTCTTTGATTTCTTTGCTTTTGGATCAACTGGAAGTGTTCCGTTTCCATAAATCTCAAAATGCCATACCTCTTTCTTGTCGGCAACTGTAAGGCACTCTCCGCCGTCTGCATAGCCATACTCCTCTGCAAGGGCACCCATAAGTGCAATGGCCTCACGTGCAGTTGAACATCTCTCAAGGGCAACTCTCTCAAGCTCCTCAATCATGAAAAGTCCATCTTTTCTCTTCAGCTCTTTCCTCCCGACAGTTGTAGTCTCACCAATAGCCAACTGTTTCTCATTCATACAAGGATAAGCCACGTTCAAGAACCTGTAAGTAGGTGTTGTTGGAGCTGTAATGTAACCCTTCACCTCAAGGTTTCTCAAATCGTCATGCTCCTCTGTATGAAGCATTCCCCAATAGATTGGCTGTTTGCCGTCTGTATAGGTTTTGCTCTCCTCCATGGTAAGCCATGTACGGTAATTTGAATCGCAAGAATGCGCTGTCATTACAGATCCGTCTGTACTGGCCTTTTTGCCCACCATAATTGAAGTACAGCTCTCTGCATAATTCTCATCATCAGGATGCCATCCGCGCTCCTGTGCAACTGCCAATGTGGTGAACATAAGGCAAATTGCCGCTACAAATAGTCTTCTAAGTTTCATAATGTATTGTTTTTGTGTATTTTTTCCATTCAACGGGAAATCCCGTGACTAACAAAGATACATATTTTTATTTTCAAACATTTACATATATAATAAAATATAAGATAAGGGGCGAATGTACCGGGGAATGCGGAGATAATATGCGAAGTAATCCGCAAGTGACATGCCGCCAAATCTCATTGTCACAAAAAGCCTGAAATTCATAACAATACTTCATTAAAACCCTCACATTGTCACGGAATTGCCACAAACTGTGACAATTACCCTACGAAAACATTCAATTGTCACAGAATTACCACAAACTGTGACAATTACCCACGCATGAATGAAAAACATCACACACCTGGAACATAATCCCGTAAAATTCACTATTTTTGGTAGATAAAACTACACAAAACAATGAATGTCAAAACACTTGTAAAAATTATAGCACTTGCTGTGCTTGCTATCATAAGCACCGGTCTCCATGCACAGGAATCTGGCAATACAAAAAACATCTACGTAATAAAGCTGCATGATGAGATTGATGCATCCTCCGCAAAAATGTTCACGGATGCCCTCAAGGAAGCAGAGGCAGTCCAGGCAGACTACTGTATCCTCAACCTGAACACATACGGCGGGGCGCTTGACGCTGCCGACAGCATCCGCAGCGCCATCATCCAGTCTCCCATCCCGGTAGTCTCCTTTATAAATATACAGGCAGCCTCTGCCGGAGCGCTAATCTCCATTGCATGCGACTCCATATACATGAGCAGCGGCAGTTCCATTGGCGCAGCCACAGTAGTGGATGGAACAGGAAATGTTCTTCCCGACAAATACCAGTCATTCATGCGGGCAATGATGCGTTCTACCGCAGAAAGCCACGGCAAGAAAGCAATAGTAAAGGGGAATGACACTACCTGGGTGTGGTACAGGGATCCAGAAATTGCACAGGCAATGGTTAGTGCCGACAGCGTCTTGAGCTTCACTCCAAGCGAGGCCATTGAGAACAGCTACTGTGAGGGAATGGCTGAAAGTGTAGAAGATGTGGCCAAAATACTTGCTGGAGAATCAGATGAATACATAATCACAGAACACAAGATAACTTCTACAAACAGAATAATTTATTTCTTCCTCAACCCTGTAATCCAGGGGTTGCTCCTTATGCTGATAATGGGAGGAATATACTTTGAATTCCAGAGTCCTGGAATAGGATTCCCGCTTGTTGCAGCCATTGTGGGCATAGTGCTCTATTTTGTGCCGCTTTACCTGAACGGCCTTGTACAGAACTGGGAAATAATATTCTTCTTTGCCGGCATACTGCTTCTTGTATTGGAAGTGTTTGTCATACCGGGATTTGGTGTGGCAGGAATCAGCGGAATCATACTTATTATAATTACACTTGCATTTGCAATGATAGACAACCAGATTGTATTTGAAGGGGGAGATTTCAATTTCACACCACTTGTAAAACCTTTTGCAATCGTACTTGTTTCATGCACATCAACCCTGTTCCTTACAATATTCCTGTTAAGCAGGCTCTTCCCGACAGAGGCATTTTCACATATCGCCCTCAAGACAAGCCTTTCTTCAGAGGGTGAAGGAGTTGTGGGGGTTGAAAAATCAGGTCTGGACAAATTTGTCGGGAAGAAAGGAATTGTTGTTGCAGACCTCAAGCCTCAGGGTATAATTGAGGTGGACGGGACCCGCCAGCAGGCACAGCTTGTTGCAGGTTATGCACAGAAGGGGGAAACTGTAGAAATTTTCTACCATGAGGGAGGGCGCCTTTATTGCAAAAAAGCAAATTAATATGTACTTTTGTCCAATTTTGTTAATAACTATACAATATAATATAGATGCAGTCAATTAAAAAAGCAAAACTGGTATTGGAAAACGGTCTTGAGTTTCAAGGTTTTTCCTTTGGTTATGAGCAACCTGCATGTGGAGAGGTTGTTTTCAGCACCGCAATGGTCGGATATCCGGAGTCATTGACTGACCCTTCTTATTCAGGTCAGATACTTTGTGTCACCTACCCTATTATTGGTAACTACGGTGTTCCTTCAGATGAGTTGGTAAATGGTATTTCTAAATATTTTGAGTCAGATAAGATCCAGGTTAAAGCATTGGTGATATCTGACTATTCTTTTAATTACAGCCACTGGAATGCTGCAAAGAGCTTGGACCAATGGCTTAAGGAGAACCAGATTCCAGGCATCTTTGGCATTGATACCAGAGAGCTTACAAAGACAATCAGAGAGAACGGCACAATGATGGGCAAGATTGTCCAGGATGATTGTACTGCAGAGCTTGCATGTGTAAACCCTAATGTAGTGAACCAGGTAGACGAGGTAAGCTGCAAGGAGGTTATCAGATATAACGAGGGCAAAGGCAAGAAGGTTGTTCTTTTGGATTGCGGTGTAAAGACCAGCATATTGAGAACTCTTGCAGGCAAAGATGTAGAGGTTATCAGAGTTCCTTGGAACTACGGCTTCAATGAGCTGGAGTACGACGGACTTATCATCTCAAACGGCCCTGGCAACCCTGATTTCTGCGCAGAGGCTGTAGAGAACATCAAGGCTGCAATGGCACAGGAGAAACCAATCTTTGGAATCTGCATGGGCAACCAGCTTCTTGGAAAGGCTGCAGGAGCTTCAACCATCAAGCTTAAATTCGGCCACAGGTCACAGAACCAGCCTGTAAGAAGGGTTGGAACAACAACCTGCTATATCACTACACAGAACCACGGTTATGCACTTGACGCCGCTACACTTCCTTCAGAGTGGGAGCCAATGTTCGAGAACTTGAACGACGGCAGCAACGAGGGTATCAGACACAAGAGCAAACCATTCTTCTCTATACAGTTCCAGCCAGACGGTGTAGAGTTCCTATTTGACGAATTCATTAAAATGTTGTAATATACAATGGAGAAAATTAAAAAAGTACTGCTACTAGGTTCCGGAGCGCTTAAGATCGGTGAGGCCGGAGAGTTTGATTATTCCGGTTCACAGGCTATCAAGGCCATGAAGGACGAGGGAATTGAGACAATCCTTATCAATCCGAATATTGCAACAGTACAGACATCAGAAGGTGTTGCAGACAAAATATATTACCTTCCAGTTACCCCTTATTTTGTAGAGCAGGTTATCAAGAAGGAGCAGCCTCAGGGCATTCTTCTTGCATTCGGCGGACAGACTGCATTGAACTGTGGAGTTGAGCTTTACAGAACAGGTATCCTGGAGAAATACAACCTTAAAGTTCTTGGTACTCCTGTACAGGCAATTATGGATACAGAGGACCGCGAGCTTTTCAACAAGAAACTTGATGAGATTGATGTAAAGACCATCAAGAGCCACGCTGTTGAGAATATTGAGGATGCTGTTGCTGCAGCAAAAGAGCTTGGCTACCCTGTTATCATCCGTGCCGCTTATGCACTTGGAGGTTTGGGTTCAGGTTTCTGCAACAATGAGGAGGAGCTTGTAAAACTTGCAGAGAAATCATTCACATTCTCTCCACAGGTTTTGGTTGAGAAATCGCTAAAAGGATGGAAAGAGATTGAGTTTGAGGTAGTAAGGGACAAATACGACAACTGTATCACAGTTTGTAACATGGAGAACTTCGACCCTCTAGGAATCCACACCGGAGAGAGTATCGTAGTTGCACCTTGTCAGACCCTTACAAATTCAGAGCTTCACAAGTTGAGGGACATTGCTATCAGAATTGTAAGACACATCGGCATTGTTGGTGAGTGTAACGTACAGTACGCTTTTGATACTGAGAGCGAGGATTACAGGGTAATTGAGATCAACGCACGTTTGAGCCGTTCATCAGCACTTGCTTCAAAAGCTACAGGTTACCCACTTGCTTTCGTTGCTGCAAAAATCGGCTTGGGCTACGGCCTGTTCGAGCTCAAGAACTCGGCTACCGGCACCACCCCTGCTTTCATGGAGCCTTCATGCGACTACATCGTATGTAAGATGCCTCGCTGGGACTTGTCTAAATTCCAGGGCGTAAGCCGTGAGATTGGCTCATCAATGAAATCTGTAGGTGAGATCATGTCTATCGGACGTACTTTTGAGGAGGTTATCCAAAAAGGTATCCGTATGATAGGCCAGGGCGCACACGGTTTCGTTGCAAACAAGGAGATTGTTGTAAAAGATATTGAGAAGGCCCTTAACCAGCCTACCGACAACCGTATCTTTGTAATTTCAAAGGCTTTCAACGCAGGTTATACTGTAGACCAGATCCACGACCTTACCAAGATTGACAGATGGTTCCTTGAGAAACTTTACAATATCATCATCACCGGCAAGGAGCTGATGGCATTGAACAGCACAGAGGAGCTTGGCTACGATCTTCTTAAGAAAGCCAAACGCCAGGGATTCTCTGATTTCCAGATTGCAAGGCTTGTACTTAAAGAGCTTAACGCACAGGATTCAGACGCATCTCTATTGGAGATAAGAAAATACAGGAAATCTTTGGGTATCCTTCCTGTTGTAAAACAGATTGATACCCTTGCCGGAGAGTATCCTGCCAAGATCAACTACTTGTACTTGTCATACAGCGGCGACAAGCACGACATTGAGTTTGCAGATGACAAGAAATCAATCATCGTTCTTGGTTCTGGTGCTTACCGTATCGGTAGCTCGGTAGAGTTTGACTGGTGCAGTGTAAATGCCCTTACCACAATCCAGAAATGCGGATGGAGAGGCGTTATGATTAACTACAACCCTGAGACCGTATCTACAGACTACGACATGTGCGACAGATTGTACTTTGATGAGCTTACATTTGAGCGCGTACTTGATATCCACGATCTTGAGAACCCTCACGGTACAGTAGTTTCAGTAGGTGGACAGATCCCTAACAACCTTGCACTTAAACTTGATGCCAACGGTGTGAACATCCTTGGTACCCAGGCAAAATATATCGACAACGCAGAGGACCGTCACAAATTCTCATCAATGTTGGATGAGTTGGAGATCGACCAGCCTAAATGGAAAGAGCTTTCAACAATGTCTGATGTTTACGAGTTTGTAGACAAAGTTGGATTCCCTGTATTGGTAAGACCTTCTTATGTATTGTCGGGAGCAGCAATGAATGTCTGCTCAAACAAAGTTGAATTGGAGCAGTTCCTTAACCTTGCAGCTAACGTTTCAAAGAAACATCCTGTTGTGGTAAGTGAGTTTATCCAGAATGCAAAAGAGATTGAGTTTGATGCAGTTGCAGACAAAGGTGAGGTTATTGCATACGCAATTTCAGAGCACATTGAGTTTGCAGGTGTCCACTCAGGAGATGCAACTATCCAGTTCCCTCCTCAGAAACTGTACATTGAGACAGCACGCCGTATCAAGAAGATTGCACGCAAGATTGCTCAGGCTCTTCAGATTACCGGTCCGTTCAATATCCAGTTCCTTGCAAAGGACAATGCAATCAAAGTTATTGAGTGTAACCTAAGGGCTTCAAGAAGCTTCCCATTTGTTTCTAAAGTTCTTAAGATTAACTTCATTGAGCTTGCTGCTAAAGCAATGATCGGTGAGCCGTACGAGATTCCTAACAAGAGTGCATTTGACTTGGATTATGTAGGCATCAAGGCTTCACAGTTCTCATTTGCACGTCTTCTTAAAGCTGACCCTGTTCTAGGTGTTGATATGGCATCTACAGGTGAGGTAGGATGCTTGGGTGACGACACAAACGAGGCTATCCTTAAATCTATGCTTTCTGTAGGTTACAAGATTCCTCAGAAGAATATCCTTCTTTCTACAGGAGACGCAAAACAGAAGGCTGAGCTTTTGGATGCTGCAAAACTTCTTGCAGACAAAGGATACAACCTTTACGCTACCGGCGGCTCATGGAAATACCTTGTTGAGAACAATATCCCTGCAACCAGAGTTTACTGGCCAACCGAGCCTTCTATGGAGCCTCAGGCAATGGACATGTTGAGCAACAAGCAGATTGATATGGTTATCAACATCCCTAAGAATCTTACCCAGGAGGAGTTGGAGAACGGTTACAAGGTAAGACGTGCTTCAGTGGACTTCAATATTCCACTTATCACCAATGCCCGTCTTGCGAGTGCGTTCATCAATGCATTCTGCAATGTGCCTCTTGAGAAGATCCAGATTAAGAGCTGGGACGAGTACAGATAATATTTTAACTGAATACAGGAACTCGGGTATAATATGCCCGAGTTTTGTTTTTAATGCCTGTTAAATCCCTGAACCGTGCTACCCCCCTGGCCGCAGGGGGAGGGGCCCGCACGAAGTGTGGGAGGGGTTGTTCAGGGATTTAATGGAGGTATTAAAAACATAATATGAACATTTATGATAGACATTTTATTATTGATTGCAGGGTTGGCATTAATCCTTGTAGGAGCCAATTACCTTGTAGACGGCGCCAGCCACGTAGCCAAAAGGCTGGGCATGTCTGATTTCATCATTGGAATGACCATTGTGGGTATAGGAACATCCACCCCGGAGATGGTTGTAAGTTTTGCATCAGCAATTAAGGGCAATGCAGACATTGCAGTAGGAAACGTATTGGGATCGAACATCTTCAATGTTCTTATGATATTGGGAATAACAGCTTTGTTCACCCCTATTGCCCTTACATCAAACAACATCAAGAAAGATATTCCCTTTTCGCTTCTTGCAGCCTTTGTTTTGTGCGTGATGGGTTGCGGCACATGGCTGGACAGTACTGCTGTAAACTCAATCTCAAGAGTCAACGGCATTATGCTGCTGAGCCTTTTTGGTGTATTCATGGCATATACCATATACTCGGGAAGTTCCCAGGCAGCACTGGCAGAGGGTGGCACTGCGCAGGAAGAACTGTCGGGAAGCAAAAAACTCCCTTCTGTATGGGTGTCGGTTGTAATGATTCTTGGAGGTCTATGCGGATTGGTGTTTGGTGGCGACATGTTTGTAAACGCAGCATCTGCAATTGCCCGCAGCTTGGGTGTCTCTGATGCCGTAATTGCCGTAACAATTGTTGCAGGCGGTACATCAATGCCGGAACTTGCCTCTTGCATTGTTGCTGCATTGAAGAAAAATACAGACCAGGCACTTGGAAATGTAATTGGTTCCAATGTGTGCAATATTTTCCTCATCTTGGGAGGCAGTGCAACCATCCACCCTCTTGTAATGAACGGCGTAAAACCTTTGGATCTGATTACCCTTATGGTATCATCAGTACTCGTGTTCCTGTTTGCCTTCACATTCAAGAAGAAATCAATTGACAGGATTGAGGGTGCAATGCTTGTATGCATATACATTTGTAGTGCTTACACTGCGCAGCCTATAATTTTTGCCCATTTAGACGTCGTCCCAGTGGGCAAATGCCCATTAGGACAACGTCCCCATGGGCACAGTTTTGACAATTAACTTAAAATTTATACAGCTATGAAAATTTTCAGACTATTTCTGGCAGCAGCGGTTTCTGCAGTTATGATGCAGGCCTGCTCAACAGCTCCATCGGCAGAGCAGAAGACTGATGAGGCTATTAAAGGTGTTATGGAGGAGTTCCAGGCAGTGGGCATTTCTGCTGCAGTGGTAAAGAATGGGGAGATTGTGTACAACAAGGCTTTCGGCTTCAAGAATCTGGAGACACAGGAACCTCTTGCCACAGATGATTTCATGAGAATTGCTTCAATCTCAAAGTCATTCACTGCTACATCACTGATGCAGCTTGTAGACAAAGGTGTTGTTTCTTTGGATGCTGATGTAAGCGACCTTATAGGTTTCAAGATCAGAAACCCTCATCATCCGGAGATTCCTATCACCCTTAAAATGGTCCTTTCCCACACTGCAAGCATTAAGGATAAAGAGGATTACTTTACCCTTGACCATCTTAACCCTGCAATCTACGGTGACTGTGTTGAGTCTTACTTCGAGTACAAGCCGGGTGAGGGCTACAACTACTCAAACATGGGCTTGAACTTGGCAGGAGCAATTTTGGAGAAACTGTCGGGAGTAAGATTTGATGATTATGTGAGGGAAAATGTGATCTGGAAACTTGGCCTTTATGGCGGCCATAACAATGACTCTTTGGATATGGGCAAATGCGCTCTTATCTACAATAAAGTGGACGGACAGTGGGTTGCTTCAGAGGGGGCTTACAGAAGCAGGGCTGAGGATATGCCTTCATACGTTATGGGATACTCTGCACCTATCTTCTCTCCTACCGGCGGCGTGAAGATTTCTGCACAGGACCTTGCAAAATATATGATGATGCACATGAACTACGGTGAGTACAACGGCGTGCGCATCATTTCACAGGAGAGCGCAAAAGCTATGCAGACCCCTGTAAGGGTTAAAGAGGACCCTAACGCTGCAGAGTATGCACTTTGCCTTACTGAGATGGCAGGCTACGTAGATGAGGAGAAATACAATACTCCTGGCAACTACCCAATGGGCCACACCGGCGGTGCTTACGGCCTTAACAGCGTTATGATCTGGAGCCCTGCAGACAACTGGGGAATAGTTGCAATGACCAACGGCTATGTATCTGTAGAGGGAAAAAGCTTCCTTAAAACACTTACCAAAGCCATTTACAACGCAAGCATAAAGTAATTCTTCCCGATAAAATCTTGACAAACAAGACAAAATAAAGTACTTTTGCACCCCCAAATCAAAAAGGGCAAAATAATCTAACAAAATAAAAAAATGAGCTTTAAATTTTCTGAGGTATTCCAGCCAAAGCTGTTTGAGCTTTTCAAAAAAGGAAACTACAATAAGCAGACATTCACTGCCGACCTTATTGCCGGTGTGATTGTAGGTATCATTGCCCTTCCTTTGGCAATTGCTTTTGGTATAGCGTCTGGAGTATCACCACAACAGGGATTGATTACTGCAGTGGTTGCAGGTTTCCTTGTATCATTCTTCGGAGGTTCACACTTCCTTATTGGAGGTCCAACCGGAGCCTTCATTGTAATTGTATACGGCATTGTTGCCCAGTACGGCATCTCAGGCCTTATCATTGCAACCGTACTTGCAGGTGTTCTGCTTGTACTTATGGGTGTCTTCAAACTTGGAAGCATCATCAAGTTCATCCCTTATCCTATTGTAGTGGGATTCACCAGCGGTATTGCTGTGGTTATCTTCTCAACCCAGGTAAAGGATTTCCTTGGCTTGCAGATTGAGAACCTTCCAAGCGAGTTTATCCCGCAGTGGGGCGCCTACTTCAGCAACATGGCTACATTCAGGCTTCATGAGTTCCTTTTGAGCTTGGGCTGCCTTCTTGTAATCATTTTCTGGCCTAGAGTAACCAAAAAGGTACCGGGATCACTTATTGCAATTATCCTTGGTACAGCAGCCTCTATCCTATTGGCTAAATTCGCAGGTGTTGAGTTTGCTACCATTGGAAGCAAGTTTCCGGAGCTTGCAAACGGCATTGAGGTTCCAAAGCCACAGGCTCCACACATCACTTGGGAGATTGTAAAGGACATGTTCCAGCCAGCATTCACAATTGCCTTGCTTTGTGCAATTGAGTCATTGCTTGCAGCTATGGTTGCAGACGGTGTAACTGGCAAGAAGCACAACTCAAATACAGAGCTTATCGGCCAGGGTATAGCAAACATCATTACCCCATTCTTTGGCGGTATCCCTGCTACAGGTGCATTGGCAAGAACAATGGCAAACATCAACAATGGCGGTAAATCTCCTGTTGCAGGTCTTGTACACGCAATTGTACTGTTGCTAATCTTCTTGTTCCTTATGCCATACGCAGTATACATCCCGCTTGGATGCCTTGCAGCAATCCTTGTAATGGTTGCATACAACATGAGTGAGTGGAGAACCTTCAAATACCTTCTTAAAGGTAACAAGACAGATGTATCAGTACTTCTTATCACCTTCTTCCTTACAGTAATCATAGACCTTACTGTAGCAATTGAGGTAGGACTTGTACTTGCAATCATCCTGTTTGTAAAACGTATCTCAGAAACCTCAACCATCAAAGTCCTTGACACCGATAACGTAGCCGGTACCGAGAACGACGAGATTGCAATGCTTGCAGACACAGAGCACCTTGACGTGGCTCCAGAGGTTGAGATCTACGAGATTGACGGACCTTTCTTCTTTGGCCTTGCCAGCAAACTTGATGAGATTGACCACTTGCGCGAGGGCAACATCAAAGTACGTATCATCCGTATGAGAAAAGTTCCTTTCATGGACTCAACAGGACTGAACAACTTGCGCAGCCTGTGGAAACGCTCACAGAAAGACGGCGTTCAGCTTATCCTCAGCGGCGTAAACGACAACGTCCTCAAATACCTTACAAAAGTAGGCTTTGTACAGGAACTTGGACAGGAGTTCATCTTCCCTCACATCATCCCTGCCGTTGCAAAGGCAAATGAGTTGAGCAGGAAATAAACTGAAATGAAAAAAAGGATGATCCAAAACAAAACGGATCATCCTTTTTTCTTGCATTTATTACAAAAACTTTAAGATTATCTTTCATCCCGACAGATTATATCAATTATTGAACAATCTGTAAAACGGAGCAAACTTTCCGTCCTCTCCATCATTGTGAATCAATGTACTTGTGTGTCCAACATTGAAAGAGCGTCAATAACCGCGCATTACATTCAAATCCACACTACCTGCCCCTCTTACCAGTGCCCGGTCGGTGAACTGCCAGAATTGCCATCCACCTACCGAAGGCCTTGAAACCTTGTAGTTGGCCACCCATATAGGATAAGCGGCAGTAATCTCAGGAGAAATGACATTATTCAAATAATGGGGATTTGCATACACTATGGGCTTGCGTCCATAGTGTTTTTCAATGGCTTTCAACCACTCAAGAGCCCGTCTGTTCAACTGTTCAACAGAACATCCGTCCATTTTCTCAATATCAAGTACAGGAGGGAAATCGTCGGGAGAAAGATTGCCTACATGAGATATGAAATTCTCAACCTGCAAAGAGGCATCCTTTCCCGGACGGAAGAAATGGTAGGCACCTCTGCGCAAGCCGTATTTTGATGCCAGACGCCATCTTCTCCTGAACCTCCAATCCTTAAAACTCTCCCCTTCTGTAGCTTTCATGAAAACATAATCTACAGAATGCTCCTTAACACTCCTGCTTTTACGCCATACTGTCTTTCCATTCTCATCTACAAGAATCTTCAGCCTGCTCCATCTTATAACAGGCTGATGGTGTGATATGTCAATGCCATAACTCCACTTTCCCGACGGGAGTTTTACCCCTTCTGTCATCTGCTCCAGCCGGTCCACTACAAGATCCATTGAAAATGGAGCATCCAAATATTCCCTGCAGACTCTATCGGCATACCTGAATCCAAAATACATTGCAGTACACACCCCTGCAATCACTATCGTCCAAATTGTCTTTTTCATCAATTTCAAAATTACCTTAACCATCCCTGTTTCAGATAAATAGTATCATTTTCAATATTGACACTTATAAAACCTCCATCCCAATCCGGGACAAGAGACCCGTCTTCCATTTTTACCATCCTGTCACACATTCCATGCGTCCGGTCTACAGTATCTCTGTCGGGAAGAATATAATATCTGTAACAGGAATCAGTTAAACTCCAGTGGGTTGAATCCTCTTTGCATGCTTTGTCCAATTTCCTGAAGAAATCCTTATTGAAGCCATCATCAGGGACATATTTGTACTCATCCCACCATGCACAGGTAGGAAATCCTCCATCTTCAAAATAAACCGAGTCAACCATGGTAATTTCAGGGAATATTACTCCTGTAAGCTTATAAAAATCCTCACCACTCCTATATATAGGAGATACAGCTTTTTCTCGGGAATAAACTGGTTTACCGGAATTGCTGTCAAAACAACTTATTACAAATAATACAACCACAAAAAAACACACAATAAATTTGAGAATAAGCAAAGGAATACATACACAAAGGACCAATGCTTTAAATATTTGTTTTAAAACTGATTTCATATCAAAAGTGTGTGAGATTATTATTTGGTTGGCAGATGATCTGCCGGATCTAGCCAGAACATAAGTCTCCAGTTGAACCATACCGGAGGGTTGCAGGTTCCCTCATTCTGGAAAAGTCTCCATACATACGGGATTGGGGTGATTACACCATAATGGACATGCGCCGGGGTCTTTGCCGCATTTCCGCTTTTGCCAAGTGTTCCAATCTGCTCCTCAGGACGGACAAACTTGCCGGCCTTTGTATCTACTGTATGAAGATGCAGATACATATGAAGCCTCCATTTTGGTCCCAGAACCACTACTCCGTTACCGGCCTTGCCGCCATATTCACCGGCAAAAAGGACTATGCCACCGGTTTGTGAAACCACTTTTGTTCCAACTTTACCAAAAATATCCACACCAGTATGCGGATGGCCGGCCTCGCCCCTTGTCCATGGCCAGTGCCAGAAACTCTGATGATTGTAATCGGATGGCCTGCAGCAAGGCATTGCTTTTCTTTCAGGAATCAGGTATCCTGCAAGCAGCACCAAAGACAGTGCTGCAAATGTGATTCTAAAAAACTTTTTCATATGCTTTCATCATTTGGTTTGTATTATAATGTCGGCATAAGGGCATATACAACCGCAAAAATCCAAAAAAATATTATATTTGTTGAATCATGAACTATACCGGACTGCTTGTAGGCCTTTCAACATTTCTGATTATAGGCCTTTTTCATCCGCTGGTAATTAAGGCGGAATATTACCTTGGAGTAAAGAGCTGGTGGCTGTTTGCCATAGCTGGAGTTATATTTTCCATCCTGTCACTCATTGCGGCCAATATGATCTGGTCCACCATTCTGGGGGTAACCGCATTTTCTTCCTTCTGGAGCATACTGGAAGTGTACGAACAAAAGCAGAGAGTAAAGAAAGGGTGGTTCCCTAAAGGCCCGGGGCACGACAAATAGAATATGGTGAAATTCATGTTCATAGTCTCGCTCATTGCAGGCCTGCTCCTGGCGCTGGTCCCTAATCTGCTATGGATTGTCGGGAAGATAATTGGCATTTTTGCCAAGTACAGGCTCCCCTATGCACCGTTCGGATACACAGCACTTGGCCTGGCACTGCTGCTGTGGGGTATTGTTGCATACGGCTATAATATAGGGCGCTGGAGGCTGGATGTAAACCATCTGGAATATTCCCATCCGGAAATTCCTGAAGCATTCAAAGGATTCAAGATTGTGCACATTTCAGACCTGCACCTTTCAACTTTTGACGGCCACCCCGAGAAGCTGCAACGCATCATAAACACCATCAATGCCCAGCACGCAGACCTTATCTGCTTTACCGGCGATATGGTTACCATAGGGACCCAAGAGGCTGAGCCATACACAGATATGCTGCAGACTCTGCAATCAGAATACGGAGTTGCATCAGTAATGGGCAACCACGATTTCCTCATCTACGGCAACCGCTTTGGAGGAGATTCCACAGCACACGCAGCTGCAGTGGAAGCATTTGCAGCCTACCAGAGAGACGCCCTTGGCTGGCACCTGTTGCGCAACTCTTTCATCCCGATAATAAAAGATTCAGCTAAAATGACAATCCTTGGAGTAGACAACAAAAGCTGCACCAACCAGGGGTTCAGAAGCACCAACACAGGAGACTTAACTGCCGCAATGGCAGGGACATACGGATTCCGGATACTCCTCTCCCATGACCCTACCCATTGGGCAGCAGAGGTAGTGCCTCAAACCGACATTCCGCTTACCCTATCAGGCCACACCCACGCAGCCCAGATAAAGATCTTTGGATATACCCCAGCCTCTTGGGCCTTTGAACACACCCACGGCCTGTATGAACAGGACGGACAGTCACTTTACATCAACATAGGACTTGGATGTACTGCACCATTCAGATTAGGCGCATCTCCGGAAATAACTGTAATTACGTTAAGATAAGCTTTACTGCTCCACCCAGAAATTCCCCAATCCGTCCCTGCAGATTGTATCCCCTTCGTTCACCGTAAGGAATCCGTCGGGAACAATAAGGGAAAGCATTGAGAATCCCATGCAGATGTATGGGGCAAGGATTTTGTCTCCACAGAACTCTTGTACCTGTGGGTAATTTAGGCCGGTGTAGAGGATCTTGTCCTCAGCCTGCAAATGGGTGCACTGCATATGGTGCATTTTATGGCCAAAGAAGAGCTTTTCACCAACCGGCTTAAATCCACATTCTGAATATAGAGAAGATGCTTGAGAATTCTCAAAATCCACCATAAGGCCAACTTTTCCGCTGCCAAGGGCAAGGCCTTTGCCTGTCATGGCCATAAGAAGGCGTTTACCTATACCATTACCACGGAACTGCGGAAATACAGATATTGAATCAAGATAGAACTCCCCTGCCTGTGTTTCATCATCAGCAACGGATACATAAGGGTTGAACTTCCTGATGACAGAAAGTGTTGCTGCACGCAAAGACTCCAACAAAGCTCCGTCATAACCCACAGCTGCACCTGCAGGAACTCCGTCCAGCTCTGCTATCAAAGCATTCCTGTAGCTGTACTGTGTATCCTCTGCAGATGCTGCCGCCGCAAGCGCTTTCAGATAATCGGCACCGCAATACTTTACCACAACCTCTTCACCAATTGCCATTGCAACAGCCTGTGCAATTACCGGCGCATCATTTACAGATGCAGGCCTTATTTTTATACCGTTCATTTCTGCAATATTTAAATAAAGAACAATGAGACCCCCGCCACACTTATCACCGCACCTATAACCTCCTTAAGGGTTACCTTCTGGCCAAAAACTATATGTGCCGGCCACAGAATAAACACGGGTGTAAGGGCCATGAGCGTTGATGCAATGCCGGCCTCTGTATAGCGCACCGCCATAAGCGAAAGGGAAACGCCAATGAACGGACCTGTAACTGTAGCCCATAATGCGGCATTCATCCCATTACGGTCCTTAACTGCCACCGCAAGCGTACCAAGCTTCTTCTGGAATATCATCACGCCAAGGAATCCAAGGGCTCCGGTAACGGCCCTAATGAAAGTGGATGCAAAGGGGAGCATATTTGCCACATCTGTCTCTGCCGCTGGAATAGCAGCCTCATAGAAATTCATTCCAACCTTGCTCAACACAAGCCCTATTCCCTGCCCTATACCTGCACCTATACCAAACAGCACACCTTTCAGAGGCAATTTCAGCGACAGTTTTCCATTACCGTCAGAACCTCCCTTATTCAACACAGATATGCCAATTCCAGTTAGGGTTACCAGCATTCCAAGGACGCCCTGCAGCTGCATCTTCTCCCCTAGAATGATCCATCCGGCAATGGCAGCCGTAGGTGGCGCGAGAGTCATGAACAGCTGCCCGAACCTTGATCCTATAATGACATAGGAATTGAAAAGGCAGTAATCCCCCAACAGATATCCTACAAATCCCGACAGCGACAGCCAAAGCCACGCCTTGCCGCCGGCAAACATAGGGAACGGTGAACCGGTAAAGCACCACAGCGTAATCCCAAGCATAACCAATGAAAGGAACATCCTCACAACATTCAGCTGCAAGGAGCCCAGCCTCTTGCTTCCAATCTCTGCAAAAAGGGCTGTAACAGTCCACGAACACGCTACAACAAGGGAAATCAGTTCACCTAAATACTGCATAGCTTATACAAGAACCAAGAATCCAAGAATAACTATAATTGCCACCACAAAAAGGTCTATCAGGCAATAGCCCATAATATCCTTTGCATTAAGCTTTGCAATAGCAAGGGCAGGAAGTGCCCAGAACGGCTGGATAAGGTTTGTCCACGCATCTCCATAAGCGATTGCCATACCGGTAACAGAAGGATCTACACCAAGCTGTACACCCGCAGGGAGCATGATTGGAGCCTGTACTGCCCACTGGCCTCCACCGCTAGGTACAAACACATTCACAATACCTGCGCTCAAGAAGCTCAACATAGGGAATGTCTTCTCGTTGGAAATGGCCACACACGCCTCACTAATCTGTCCGGCAAGGGAGATTCCTTCCGCAGAGACTGAAGTCATAATGCCCATAATGCCTGCATAAAAAGGGAACTGCAGCAGAATGCCAGCAGAAGATGAAGCAGCCTTGTTCACAGCCTTCACATACTTTATAGGGGTCTTGTGAAGCACAATGCCAAGGAACATGAACAGCATGATCACATTGTTCAAATCCAGTGTGCCATCTTTCAACACAATTTTAATGAACAGATAACCCAAACCCAACAATGCTGTTATTCCCGACAGCAACATACTATTGTTCAGCTTTTCAGATGGAGTCAGCTTCCACTCAATCTGGCACTCCTTCTCTCCAATTGCCCCACAAAGCTCCCTCTCCTGAAGGTCCTCCTCCTCGCCCAACAATGCAGGGTCAACTGTGAAAGTTTTGTCGGGAGCAGGATGCATGATTGTATTTACTACAGTAAGGGCAACTATTATTGCAAAAGCAATGATAAGGTTATATGTTGCAAAAATTGTCTGCGAAATAGGAATGGCAGAAGTAATAGTACCTCTTGACACTTCAATCAGAGATGCTCCATCAGTTGCCATTGCCAATGGAATGGATGCAGAAAGGCCGGAATGCCATACCACAAAACCGCTGTATGCAGAAGCAATCAGAAGCCTGTAGTCCACACCTTTAACTGCTCGGGCGATTTCCTTTGCAAAGATAGCGCCTACAATAAGTCCAAATCCCCAGTTGATCCAGCAAGCAATTGAAGAAACCAATGTTACTGTAGTAATTGCAGCAGCAGGAGTTTTGGGGAATGCAGCCATTTTGCGCAAACCCTTTTTCACTAGCGGAGCATCAGCAAGTGCAGATCCGCACACAAGCACCAATGCCATCTGCATAGAAAAAGCCAGCAGGCTCCATACTCCTCCGCCCCAGTTCTCAACAACCTCCAGCGGTGTCTGGCCTGTAGACAGCATAGCGGCAACTGCCGCAACAATAGTAAGAATAATTGCAAATACAAACGGGTCGGGAAGATACTTCCTTATAAGCTTCACCGACAAATCTATCAATTTCTGCATAGTTTCTATTTTCAAGTTAAATTGCACACAAAAGTACAAAAAAACCACCACCACTACTCCAAAATATCCATGTTCTCCCGCCATTTCCAGGACAAAACCCCTCGCCCAACCCCAAATGTCCTAGAAAACGCCACAAAACCGGGACAAATCCCCTCGCAAACCAAAAACATCCCGGAAACCACCCCATTTCCAGGACAAAACCCGTCACCCAAACCAAAATGTCCTAGAAAACGCCACAAAACCGGGACAAAAAAGAGCAACCCATTAAGATGGATTGCCCTCATATCTATATTGCTTTAAAATTACTGTGCCTGTTCAGCAGCAGCTTTCTTTGCAGCAGCCTCTTTGCATGCATCGCACTGTTTCTCTGCAGGCTGGTTGCACTCACCAGTCTCATGATTGCACTTGTGCTCACCCTCATGATTGTGGTTGCACTCATGTTTTGTTGAGTCGGCAGCATGGTTGTGATTGCACTCATGTTTTGTAGAATCTGCAGCATGGTTGCATTTGTGCTCACCCTCGTGATTATGTCCACACTCATGACCCTCACCGTGATTATGATTACAAACGTGCTCCTGAGCCTTGGTTTCAACAGCTGCACCATTGTTTGAATTTGAATTGCCGCATGCAGCGAATGCAAATGCTACAGCAGCCATAAGCAATAGTTTTTTCATATGAATATTGTTTAAATTTAATAAGTTCAACAACTGTCACAAATCTACTAAAAAAAAGGGAGCAGCCAAACAGCTGCTCCCCAAAATATCTAAATACAATTATATATCAGATTATTTTTTGATCTCTTTTGCCAATCTGTCAGTAAGCATAGGAACAATCTTGTTAACATCACCAACGATACCAAGATCTGCAACCTGGAAAATAGGAGCAAATTTATCTTTGTTGATAGCGATGATAAGCTCAGACTCTTCCATACCTGCCAAGTGCTGGATAGCACCAGAGATACCGCAAGCCAAGTATAGGTCTGGACGTACAGTCTTACCAGTCTGTCCAACCTGTCTGTCATGATCCATGATACCTGCATCAACCATTGCACGTGAAGATGAAACCTCACCACCAATAACCTCTGCAAGAGCTGCCAATTTCTCAAAGTTCTCTTTGTTACCAACACCTCTACCACCTGATACAAGTACTTTAGCCTCAGTAATGTCAACAAGACCTTTCTCAGCTTTAACAGTCTCAAGTAGTTTTACAGCAAATTTAGATGCGTCGAAAGTAGCAGTGAAAGGAATGATGTTACCAGTTCTTGAAGCATCTTTCTCTTTTTTCTGCATAACGCCTGGACGTACTGTAGCCATCTGAACACCATCTTTTGCAGCAACGATAGTAGCCATTAGGTTACCACCGAATGCAGGACGGGTCATCATAAGTTTCCTAGCCTCCAATTTAGGATCTGAACCGTCTGAAATCTCAAGTTTAGTACAGTCTGCAGTAAGACCTTTCTCCAATCTTGCAGAAAGTCTTGGAGCCAAGTCTCTACCGATTGTAGTAGCACCGAACAATACGATATCTGGGTTCATTGCAGTAATAACCTGGAATACAGCCTGAGTATACTGCTCAGTTACATAATCTTTAAGCTCAGGAGCGTCAACTACGATAACATCATCAGCACCGTAAGCGATCAACTCGTTAGCCTGATCAGCAATGTTGTGGCCAGCGAAAATAGCAACTACTTTATCGCCCAAAACATCAGCCAAATCTCTTGCTTTGCCTATAAGCTCTAGAGCAACAGGTTGGATTACACCCTCTCTCTGCTCTGCGAATACATATACGTTTTTATTATTCATTTCTTCTTAAGTTTTGGCGATTAGATAATAAATTTCTCTTTAAGTTTGCTTACGATCAAGCCAACAGCCTGCTCTGCATCAACCTCGTGAACCTCACCTGCAGCTTTAACACCCTTGGTGAATGATTTGTAAACTCTTGTACCAGAGCCTTTCAAACCTAGCATCTCAAGAGGAAGGTTTACTTTGTCTACGCCCCATACAGCTACTGGTTTGTCAAATGCGTCAACGATACCAGCAACATTCATATAACGTGCTTTGAAACCGCTTGCAAGAGCTGTAAGAAGAACTGGACCTGCAACCTCTAGCATCTGGTATCCCTCCTCAGTCTCTTTCTTAACGATGAATTTGCCGTCTTTGTACTCAAGACCTGCAACGTAAGAAATCTGTGGAAGGCCAAGGTGCTCAGCAATCTGAGGACCTACCTGAGCTGTATCACCGTCAATTGCCTGTCTACCTGCAATGATAAGGTCATACTCAAGGTTTTTAAGAGCTGCAGCAATAGTGTGAGATGTTGCCAAAGTATCAGCACCACCAAACTCTCTACCTGTTAGCAAAATAGCCTCGTCAGCACCCATAGCATAAGCCTCTCTAAGGATAGCATCTGCCTGAGGAGGACCCATTGTAATAACTGTTACATGAGCGCCATACTGATCTTTCAACTGAAGAGCCATCTCCAAGCCACCTTTATCATCTGGGTTCATAATGCTTGGAACGCCATCACGGATAAGTGTACCTGTTACAGGGTTAATTTTAATAACTGTAGTATCTGGTACCTGTTTAATACAAACTACTATTTTCATACTGTGTGATTCTATTTAAATAATTTAGCTGCAATTACCATTCTCTGAACCTCTGAAGTTCCCTCGTAGATCTCGGTGATCTTAGCATCACGCATCATTCTCTCTACTGGATACTCTCTGGTGTAACCATAACCACCGTGGAACTGAACTGCCTTGGTAGTTACCTCCATTGCAGTCTCAGCTGCAAATAGTTTACCCATAGCTGCATCAGCTGAGAAAGGCATACCCATATCCTGTTTCCAAGCAGCCTGTCTAACCAATAGGCGAGCAGCCTGTACTTTAGTCTCTAGATCAGCCATCTGGAACTGAGTGTTCTGGAATGCAGAGATTGATCTGCCGAACTGTTTTCTCTCTTTAGTATATTTAACAGTCTCGTCCATAGCGCCCTGAGCGATACCTAGAGCCTGAGAAGCGATACCGATACGGCCACCGTCCAAAGTCTTCATAGCAACTTTGAAACCCTCGCCCATTTTACCTAGCATGTTAGCTTTAGGAACGCGGCAGTTCTCAAAAATAAGCTCGCAAGTAGCAGAACCTCTGATACCTAGCTTGTGCTCTTTTTTACCAATTGAGAAACCTGGAGTACCAGCCTCTACGATGAAAGTAGTGATACCTTTGTTTCCAAGAGACTTGTCAGTCATAGTAGCAACTACATATACGTGAGCAGGACCAGCATTGGTAATGAAGATCTTGCTGCCGTTGATGATATAGTCGTCACCATCCTCTACAGCAGTTGTCTGCTGACCAGCAGCGTCAGTACCTGCGTTAGGCTCAGTAAGACCGAAAGCACCAATCCACTCGCCGCTAGCAAGTTTTGGAAGGTATTTCTGTTTCTGCTCCTCAGTACCGAACTCCCAGATTGGAGACATACACAATGAAGTGTGTGCAGAAAGAATTACACCGGTAGTAGCACATACTCTAGATAGCTCCTCTACAGCGATAGAATACATAATGTGGTCACCACCAGCACCACCATAATTTTTAGGAATGTAGATACCAAATAGACCTAGTTTAGCCATTTTCTCAACGGTCTCCATAGGGAATCTCTCAGTATCATCCACCTCTGCAGCAAGAGGTTTAACCTCTTTCTCAGCAAACTCTCTAATCATTTGCTGGAACAATTGCTGTGTTTTAGTAAGTCCGAAATTCATACTTTAGTTATTTAATTTAAGTTAACCTGTTTTAAGTTTTCTGAAATGATAAGTTTAGCCTCTGTAGCCTCCTGAACCTGCTCTACAGTGAACTCAGGGTTGATCTCTGTAAGAACGATGCCCTCTGGAGTAATCTCCATTACACCCATCTCAGTGATGATCATATTTACCTGACCAGCAGCTGTTAGAGGAAGACGGCATTTCTTAAGGATCTTATGATTGCCTTTAGCAGTGTGCTCCATAGTAAGGATAACTTTCTTAGCACCTACCAAAAGGTCCATAGCGCCACCCATTCCTGGAGTCTTTTTGCCTGGAATCATCCAGTTTGCCAAGTCACCTTTCTCATCTACCTCAAGTGCACCTAGGAAAGTAACGTTAACGTGACCTCCTCTGATAACACCAAAGCTGGTAGCTGAATCAAATGAAGCAGCACCTGGCTGGTATGTGATGAATCCACCACCTGCATTTACCCAGTGCGGATCCTCTGTACCCCCTGCAGGAGTAGGTCCCATACCGAGCAAACCGTTCTCAGACTGCAATGTAACACTAACACCCTCTGGAAGGTAGTTAGGGATAATGGTTGGAAGGCCAATACCCAAGTTCACTACATCACCGTCCTTGATCTCTAGAGCTGCCCTTTTGGCAATAAATTCTCTAATTTGATTCTTGTCCATAATGTATATAGTTAGTTTTATTTGTTTCTCTTAACAAACTCCTGAGCTACAAATGAAGCAACGTCATCTGCATAAGTGTTTGCACCGAAACCGGCATCGTAGCCAAGCTCTTTAGCAAGCTCATGAGAAATACGAGGACCACCGCAAACAACAATCATCTTGTCTCTCAAGCCCTCTGCCTCCATAAGCTCAATAAGCTCAGTAAGGTTCTGGATGTGAACATCCTTCTGGGTTACAGTCTGTGAAACTAGAAGAGCGTCGGCTTTAAGCTCAATTGCTTTAGCCAAGAACTCCTCGTTAGGAACCTGGCTGCCCAAGTTGTATGCCTCTACCATGTCATATCTCTCCAAGCCATAGTGACCTGCGTAGCCTTTCATGTTCATGATAGCGTCAATACCTACAGTGTGGGCATCAGTACCTGTTGATGCACCAACAAGAACAAGTTTTCTGCCGATGTTCTCCTTGATGTACTCATCACACTCATGCATATCCATGGTGTTGCTCTCTACTTTTGGAACGTAGATGTTAGAGTAGTCAACAGTATGAGTAAGGTTACCGTAGCAGTTGAAGAATGTAAAGCCTTCAGTAAGCTCTCTTGAGAATGCTACAAGAGGATTCTCAAAACCCATTTTTTTCATAAGAAGCTTTGCAGCCTCCTCAGCCTCAGCTCCGTTAGGAACTGGCAAAGTAAAGCTCACCTGAACTTTACCGTCGTTCATTGTATCACCGTAAGGCTTAACTTTTGACAAGTCTAGTGTCTGGTCAAAATCTTTAGCCGACATTGAATATAGTCCACCTGCCATAATTATTTTCTCCCTTTCATTAAGTTAATAAATGGATTCATGTAGTTGGCACCCTTCTCAACAACGCCGTCAAGACCTTTACCGCCAACTCTGCTTCTCTTAACGTCACCAAAGATACCTTTCTCCAATGCATTGAACAATCCCTCTGAAGTCATCTGCTCCAAAAGTGCAATTGCATTGTCAAGAACCTCTTTAGCTCTGTTTCTGATGATACCGCCCTCTTTGAACTCCATCTCGTCACCAATGCTCTTCATGTTATTGAAGATATATTTTGCATTCTCGATAGACAAGAAACGGTCACTCATGAATGGAGTGTGGATAGCTTCGGTAGGCATACCAAGAAGCTGAAGACCTTGGCTTGTCCAGATACCGATCATGTTGAACAAAGCATCCTGCAAGTGGCCTCTGAAGATGTTACCTGTCATGAATTTTGTAGGAGGCATGTATTTAAGCGGTGCTTTAGGGAAGATTTCTCTTGCCATCTGAGCCTGTGCAAGCTCGTACAAGAAACCGTTCTCCAACATAGGATCCATCTCAAATGCATGGCCTAGACCCATCTGCTCCTCTGGAAGACCTGCAAGCAGTGCAAGCTGCTCATTGATAAGGTCTGAAGCAAGAACTGTGTGAGCTGCCTCTACTGCATCTGCAGTTGTAAGGTAGTTGTCCTCACCTGTATTGATGATAACGCCTGCAAATCCGTTGATAACTCTAGACATGAACTGGTCAACAAGGGTTCTCTGCATGTTGATATCGCGGAAAAGGATACCGTATAGAGCGTCATTCAACATAACGTCAAGACCCTCGAATGCACCCATGATAGCAATCTCCGGCATACACAAACCTGAACAGTAGTTACATACTCTGATGTATCTGCCAAGCTCCTCACCAACTTTGTCCATAGCCTCACGCATGATCTTGAAGTTAGCCTGTGTAGCGTAAGTACCGCCGAATCCCTCTGTTGTAACACCGTAAGGAACGTAGTCCAACAAGCTCTGGCCTGTAGTTCTGATAACTGCGATAATATCAGCACCCTGTCTTGCAGCAGCCTCTGCCTGAACAACATCCTCGTAAATGTTACCTGTAGCAACAATTACATACAAGTAAGGTTTTGGACCCTCACCAATTGTGTTAAGGTAGTTCTCTCTGCGCTCTCTTCTAGCTCTGATCTTGGCAATGCTGCCATCAATAACCGGCTGAAGAACTGCTTCAATGGCTGCTTTGTCCGCAACCTCTATTTTTGTAAGATCCAAAGCACCTGTTGCAACTTTCTCTGCAACCTCCTGAGGAGTAAGACCGGTGTTAACCATAGCATTAGCTATATAGAAAAGAACACCCTCTCCTAGTACGCCTTTAGCTTTAAGATCATCTACAACTACGTTTGGAAGCGGAACCTGATTCTCATCAACTCCGTCAATTCCCATAAGTCTACACAATGTACGCTCAACAGCTACAGTTGTCTTAGACTCAACAAAAGCCTGAACCTCATTGGCAATTTCTTTAGCCAACGACTTTGCGTGCTCAACCTTTTTAAAATCCAATCCTAATTTACTCTGCATATAATTGTATGTTAGTTATTTAAGTTTCTCTTTGTACACTCAATCCATTTAGGGTCAATACCCAGGCTCTCCGCTATTGCCACTGCCTCATGCGGAACATCACCGCTGTGTGCAATCTCAAGCCTGTAATCCATCACCCCTTCTCTCAAACCCTTAACCCTATATCTCTTTACCTTGTCATTAACAATATTGTAGTGTGTTGTAAGGACAAATCCGCCTTTAACCTCCTCCACAACCTCAAGCAAGCCCTCCACCAAAGCTGTACCTTCAACAGGGTTGGTAGTCCTTGCCGGCTCGTCAATAAGGGCCAAAAGCTGTTTTCCTTCCCTCATCTTCCTGATCACCGAGTCAATTGCCAGCATTTCACCAGCAAAAGAAGAAACGCCCTTCACAATGCTCTGCTCATCTCCAATACACAACGCAACTTCCTCTACCAGACTCACGCAACAGTCATGCGCTGCAACACCAAAACCATACTGGGCAAGCAGCTGGTTCAATGCCAAACACTTCAAAACCACACTCTTGCCGCCCATATTGGCACCGATTATAGTAACAGGCAGCCTGTCAAACTCTATATCAACAGGAGTATACTCCCTACCTTGCGCTGCAAGCAGCTCCTTCACAGCAGGATTGAACATTCCGTTATAGAATGTCTCACCATCCTCCACAACCACAGGGAAGCACAATCCCAGCTTCTTCATCTGTTGTGCCTTTGCAATAAGGATATCCAGAACTGACAAATTCCTCAAAGCCAAAAGCAGGTCATCTGCAAAATCCTTCAATTTTCCCGACAGCTCTCCTCTAATCTCAAGCTCAAGATCAGCATTCTTCTGCAACAGGACAGCCAATTCTGCCCGTTTATCATCGGGAAGCTCCTCACCATTGCCCTGAAGTGCCTTCATCTGCTTCCTCACCTCCCTCAATTCATCTGAATATGAATCATACACATAGAATGAAGGGATATTGGATTTGTCGGGATCCAGAATCTCCACAACTTTCTGCAGCTGTGGCAGCCCTACTGCCACAATCCTCTGCTCTTGCAAAAGCTGAAGGACCTCACCTGAAACAATAGCCAGGTACTTTACTTCAAAGAGCTCAATGTCATCAAGGACAGCTCCTGATGCCAATCTGCTCAAAGTATTGTGTATATCCTTAATACACATCAGCTTATGGGCAATCTTGGCACAATCCTTGTCATATATCTCATTAAGCCTGCGATAATGGAAATCCAGCTCTCGCTTGGTAGTCATCATCTTGCTCTGCAGAAGCATCTTCCTTCCACAAGGAGACATTATATCCAAGGTATCATACATATACCTTAACCCGCAGTCAATATCCAGTGCAGACTTAAATGTCATACTTATTCTTAACTATATCATAAACCGGAAGCCCTAGAGCCTCCTGTAATCTTTCACATAAAATGTCACTGTCCAAAACATAACCATTTGGAGCAGTAGGGTTTACGCAGACTGCAACAAGCTTGCTCTTCTGCAAAACCTTGATTTTTCCCCCTCTTGCACAGAAAATCCTGTAAGCCTGCTCGCTCACAAAGATCTTTGTGAAATCCTTCACCACCAGTGTCACCTCCTTAATGTTCTTTGAATCTGCAATAAGATTCAAAAGCTTGTCAGTAAGGGCTCCCACTGTAAAGATAATCTTCATCCCCTTGGTAATATCATCCTTCAACGAACTGATAGCCAGGGCTGAAGTAATCTTAAAATCAATGATGTTTCCATCAAAGTCAACTCCCCACACACCACTCTCAATATCGCAAAGTGCATCTCTGCTCTCATCCTTAAGCTTCTCCAGCCCAATCATCTCCACTACAAATTTGGTTTTCTGAACCAGAGTGTTGATATTGGACGAAAAGGCGGCACCTGTAGAAAGCACCATCGCCTTGCTTATGGCCGGTGACGCAGAACTCAACCTTGAAATTGCACCGTCAATTATAGTAAGGTCAATCCCAAACTTCTCCATCCCTGCAACCCATCTGCGCAATGATACTCCCGACGAAGGTCCTGAAATAAGCGCTTTACCGCCCACAGACACCTTTGCTGTAAGAATCCTTCCCAAAGAACTTCTCTCATCAGTAATCTCAACCAGCTCACTCACTAGCCTTCTCTCTTTGTAATGAGCCTCTGCTGTTGAGAAATACATCCCTTCCCTAAGGAATATTTCAGGCTTCTTAGTAGAAGTCACCTGATCCTTATTTTCACCATCTATACCTATAGAGGTTACCGCTACCCGCTTTTCATGTAGCGGTAACCTGTACAGGATATAATTCAAACACTCTGTCTTGCCTACATTCTTCTCCAAGCCTACAATAGACAAGCTGTCATATTTAAGAATCTCTTCAATGAACGGCATAAACAGAAGTATTTGGTATACTATTTCTTAGATCTCTCTTTTCTGCTAAGTACAGAAGGCTCAATAGCCATTCCTTTACCCTCAAGCAATGAAGAAACACCCTCGATAGATTTGTTCTGAGCAGCTTTGCAGTACTCACAGTTACACTCGTTCTTGTAGTCAGTAGGCTCGGTGTAAGTAGTGATAACACCCTCAAAGTTTCTAAGGACAACTTTACCAGGAGCCTGTGAAATAACGTACTGAGGCATAACTGGAGTTTTTCCGCCACCACCTGGAGCATCAACTACGAATGTTGGAACTGCATAACCTGAAGTATGGCCTCTCAAGCCCTCAATGATCTCAATACCTTTAGATACTGGAGTTCTGAAGTGCTCAATACCCATAGATAGGTCACACTGGTAGATGTAGTAAGGTCTTACTCTCATCTTAACAAGCTCATGCATAAGTTTCTTCATAGTGTTTACGCAATCGTTCACACCACGTAGAAGCACGGTCTGGTTACCCAATGGAATACCTGCATTAGCCAATTTTGCACAAGCCTCAGCAGCCTCTTTAGTAACCTCCTGTGGATGGTTGAAGTGAGTGTTCAACCATACTGGATGGTATTTCTTAAGCATGTTTACAAGGTCGTCAGTGATACGCTGAGGACATACAACTGGAGTTCTTGAACCTAGTCTGATAATCTCTACGTGAGGGATAGCTCTTACTCTAGAGATAATGTACTCCAATCTCTCGTCGCTTACGCACAATGAGTCACCACCTGAAAGAAGCACGTCTCTAACCTGTGGAGTCTTTGCAATGTACTCAATAGCTCTGTCAATTCTGTCAATAGCGCTCTCACCATCTTTCTGGCCTGCGAAACGTCTTCTGGTACAGTGACGGCAGTACATAGAGCACATGTCAGTGATAAGTAGAAGAACGCGGTCTGGATATCTGTGAGTCAAGCCAGGTACTGGAGAATCCTCATCCTCGTGTAGAGGGTCAAGGAGGTCAGCAGGAGACTGATAAGTCTCTTTACCTGTAGGCACAGCCTGTTTTCTTACTGGACAGTCAGGATTGTTAGGATCAATCAAGCTGATGTAGTAAGGGGTGATTGCCATTCTAAGAGTCTGAAGGGTCTTTTTAACACCCTCTTCCTCCTCTGGAGTAAGGGTAACATATTTCTTAAGATCCTCAAGAGTCTCAATTCTATTTTTTACCTGCCATTTCCAATCGTTCCACTGCTCGTCGGTAACATTTGGGAATAGCTCATAACGTCTTGATTCCATGTTGTTTAAATGTATTAAAGTTTATATATGTATTTTACGCCATCAAGTTTTAAAACCAGCGGAGCGTTCCGCCGGCTTTAAAACTCAAAGACTGTGCATATATCAAATTATGCGTATAGCTCAGTAAATACTTTTCTAAGGGTCTCACACTCTCTTAGCTCCTGAAGAGTAAACTCAGCGTGGCCTTTAGTATAACCGTTACCGATAATCATGTTAACGTCTGAACCGATACCCTCAGCACCTAGAGCTGCTTTAGTAAAGCTGGTAGCCATAGAGAAGAAGTATACGATACCGTCATCTTTAGTACAAAGAACAGCAGTCATCTCCTGGTCTGGAACGTTTACACAGTTGATGGTTACATCAGCCATTTTACCGTCAGTAAGTTTAGAAACCAACTCATTAACCTGAACTGGAGTCATACCGCCAACGCTCTCAACTACGTCACAGAAACCTAGATCTTTGATACGCTGAGTACTTCTTGCAGAGTTGGTCAAACCAATTACTTTACCAGTTACACCTACACGTTTTTTAGCCTCGTAGCAGCAAAGCATACCTGATTTTCCACCTGCACCAAGAATAACTACATTCTGGCCGTACTGGCAAAGTTTAGCAGTCTGAGCAGGAGCACCAGCTACGTCAAGAGCTGAAAGTGCAAGTTTCTCTGGAAGGTCAGCAGGAATCTTAGCGTAAATACCGCTCTCAAACAAGATAGCTTTACCTTTGATATCAACCTGGTCTACATCTGGACGGATCTCTACAATCTCATCAATTCTAAGTGGAGTTAGAGACAAAGATACTAGAGTAGCAATGCGGTCACCCTCCTGAAGATCAATTTTACCTTTCAGAGCATCACCAATTTTCTCAACTTTACCTAGAAGCATACCACCTGAACCGGTACGGCGGTTACGGTGTTTACCCTGCAACTCAACGTTGTAGAAAATCTCTTTTTTAACCTCTTCCATGATCTGCTCCTCAGTAGCACCCTCGCCAGCCTGAGCTTTAGCATAGTTGTGGATATCAGTGAAAGAAGCTGAATCAATGTTAAGGGTCTGAACATCAATAAGGATCTCGTTATCGTAGATCTCATCCATATTGTTGTCAATCTTGTTAGCTGGCTGTGGAAGAACACCAGCTGGCTCAATCACACGGTGAACACCGTATTTATTACCTTTTTTCTGCATAGTTTTATATTTTTAACGTTTTATACCTATTTATATATATACTATCTTGCTTTAAGACCAAGGATCTCACGAGCCTCAGCAGAAGTTGCAACCTCTCTGCCAAGCTCTTTAGCCATACGTACAACTTTAGCTACCATCTCGCCATTTGATTTAGCAAGAACACCTTTCTCAATGTAAATGCTGTCCTCAAAACCTACGCGAACGTTACCGCCCATTGCAATGGCAGCAGCAGCAAGGTTGAACTGATGACGGCCAATACCAGTTGCTGTCCAAGTTGAACCTGCAGGAATTGCGTTAACCAGCCAGCAAAGGTTCTGAACAGTTGCAGGAGTACAGCCAGGAACACCAAGAACAAAGTTGAACTGCATAGGAGCACCAGGAACCTGGCCTTTTTTAGCCATGTTAAGGATAGTGTCAAGGTGACCCATCTCAAAGCACTCGTACTCAGGTTTGATATTGTTCTCAAGCATTCTCTTTCCAAATGCTCTCATGATAGGCATTGTGTTCTCGAATACATCGTCACCGAAGTTACAAGTACCACAATCCAAAGTAGCCATCTCTGGGAAAAGTTCAGTTGGCTGAAGACGCTCCTCTGCAGACATTCCAACTGCACCGCCTGTTGAAGGGATAAGGATTACATCCGGGCACTCTTTAAGGATTGCATCAATGCACTCTTTGAAACGCGCTTTGCTCTGTGTAGGAGTACCGTCGTCCTCTCTAACGTGCAAGTGAACGATAGCAGCACCTGCATCAACAGCTGATTTAGCCTCTCTTACAATCTCCTCTACAGTATAAGGAACTGCAGGGTTCTGCTCTTTGGTTACCTCAGCACCGCAGATAGCGGCAGTAATGATAAGTTTAGCCATATCAGTTATTATTTTTTATTTCTCTGACATTTAACTGGAACTACGCAAGTACCGCTTGCTTTACATACAAGGATTGGCTCCTCAAGTACGTCAGCAGCTGAGTCTGAAATATCAGGACGAGGCACGATAACTTTCTTAGCCTCAAATACCATCTTTCTAGACGAGTTACCAGTTGAAACGATCTCACCAGTAGCCTCAATATAGTCACCTGCATAAACAGGAGCCATAAACTCTACGCTGTCATATGCTTTAAACAGACCCTCATCACCGTCGTTGATGATAAGAAGCTCGGTAGCAACATCACCGAACAAGTTCAACATTCTTGCACCGTCTACAAGATTTCCACCGTAGTGAGCGTCATGACAGCTCATTCTAACTCTAATCAAAGCTTTTTTAGTCATAGGACAAAGTATTAAATGTTTTTATTTTGAATAAATATAGTCAACGAAAATTGCTGGGGTGTGAACCTGCTCTGGAGCAATCTCACCAGTCTTAACCACCTTCTCAGCCTCAACGATTACAACATCAGCAGCTGTAGCCATAAGAGGGTTGAAGTTCTGGGTTGTACCTACGTAAACAAGGTTACCGTCCTCATCAGACAAGGTTGCGCCCAAAAGTGCGATATCAGCTCTCAAAGGTTTCTCCAAAAGATACTCTTTGCCGTCAACAACAATAGTCTGCTTGCCTTCAGCAACTACAGTACCCAAACCGGTAGGGGTAAGAACACCGCCCAAACCAGCTCCACCTGCCCTTACTCTCTCTGCAAGTGTTCCCTGTGGGCTGAACTCAATCTCAAGTTCACCTGAATTCATCTGCTCACTGGTATTAGGGTTTGTACCAATGTGAGAAACAATCACCTTTTTAACCTGCTTGTTGGTAATAAGCTTTCCGTGTGCAACCTCAGCAAAAGCAGTATCGTTACAGATAAGGGTAAGATCCTTTACACCGCTTTTAGCCAACTCGTCAAGAATTGCTATAGGGCTGCCGGCAGCCAAGAAACCGCCAACCATTACTGTCATGCCATCCTTTACCTTAGAAACGGCATCTTGCAAAGAAATTCTTTTGTTCATTATATTTTTAATTAAAATTTTTGCCTAAATGCTGTACGGGAGGTCCGCCCGTACTAATAGCAAGGCAAATTTAGGTAAAAAAAATAGGATTTCAAATTATTTCAAACAAGAAAATCACTAATAATTACACAAAAAAAATGAATTATAAAATTAGGAAATTGAAGGATTATCAGTACATTTGTATGAAGTAATTTGCACAAAAAGTCAAATAAACAACTATATACTTGTAACACAATGGAATACACCAAACTTATTGTAGAAAAGCAGGAGTCTGTATGCGTTGTCAAGATCAACAATCCGCAGGCTATGAACGCCCTTAACACAACCGTTTTGAGCGAACTTGACGCTGCATTCACAGCAATTGAGAAAGACAAAGAGATAAAAGCAGTGATCATTACCGGAGAGGGCCGCGCATTCGTTGCTGGAGCAGACATCTCGCAGATGAGCACAATGAACGCTACAGAGGGCAAGGCTTTTGGAGAGCAGGGCGCTGCAGTATTCAGAAAAATTGAAAAACTTCCTGTTCCGGTAATTGCAGCCGTAAACGGATTTGCACTAGGCGGAGGATGCGAACTTGCAATGGCTTGTGACATCAGAATCGCATCTGCAAAAGCAAAATTCGGACAGCCGGAGGTTGGTTTGGGAATAACTCCAGGATTTTCAGGCACCCAGAGACTTCCTAGAATTGTAGGATTGGGTATTGCAAAGGAGCTTATCTATACAGCAGACATCATTGATGCAGCAGAGGCCTACAGAATTGGTCTTGCAAATAAAGTCGTTGAGCCAGATGCGCTTATGGAGGAAGCTATGAAGATGGCTAACAAGATTGCATCTAAAGCCCCTATCGCAGTAAGATACAGCAAAGAGGCTATCAACACTGGTATCCAAACAGATATAGACTCTGCAATCGCTATTGAGGCAAACCTTTTCGGACTATGCTTTGCAAGCGAGGACCAGAAAGAGGGAATGGGCGCTTTCCTTAAGAAAGAGACACCGCAGTTCAAGAACAAATAACAGAATTTCAAATAACTGATAAAAATTTAATTATTACTATGAAAGTAGCAGTAGTAGGTAACGGAACAATGGGCAACGGTATTGCCCAGACATTTGCAGTAGCCGGACACGATGTAATCATCAAAGGTCGTTCAGACGCGTCATTGGCAAAAGCTCACGCTTCAATTGAGAAAAGCCTTGCAAAAATGGTTGAGAAAGGCAAAATGGAGGCTGCAGACAGAGATGCAGCTCTTGCAAGACTTAAAGACACAAAGGTTTACGAGGACCTTGCAGACGTTGATCTAGTAGTAGAGGTTGTAGCAGAGGATATGGGCATCAAAGAGGAGATCTTCAAGACCCTAGACCAGATCTGCAAACCAGAGGCTATCCTTGCAACAAACACTTCTTCATTGTCAATCACTCAGGTTGCTTCATTCACAACCCGTCCTGAGAAAGTAATTGGAATGCACTTCTTCAACCCAGTTCCAATGATGAAACTTGTAGAGGTTATCAAAGGCCAGCTTACTTCAGACGAGACTCACCAGACTATCGTAGAGGTTTCAAAACAGATTGGCAAAACCCCTGTTACAGTTAACGAGGCTCCTGGTTTCGTTGTTAACAGAATCCTTATCCCTATGGTTAACGAGGGTATCGGCATCCTTGCTGACGGCGTAGCAACTAAAGAGGAGATTGACGAGGCTATGAAACTTGGTGCAAACCACCCTATGGGTCCATTGGCACTTGCAGACCTTATCGGCTTGGACGTATGTCTAGCTATCATGGAGGTGCTTTACAATGAGTTCGGCGACACCAAATACCGTCCTCATCCACTTCTTAGAAAGATGGTTAGAGCCAAACTTCTTGGAAGAAAAACCGGTGTTGGTTTCTACGACTACAGAAAATAGTCTTCCCGACAGTTCCTTGGAACTCATACAAAACAAAATCCCTGCCACCAAAGTGACAGGGATTTTTATTTCATCCTCAAAAAAGCCCTCCTTGCGGGAGGGCCTGATATATCACAATCTGTCGGGATTAAAGATTCTTCATGCTTACAACAGGGTTCGCATAGATAGAAAGGAATATCTCCTTTAATTCATCCATATCAACATCCGGAAGCTTGACTGCAGCAAGCTGCGCCGCCATATACCCCTCAAATGCTGCTTTCTCCTGCGCTGAATACTTGTCAGCAAACTCACCGCCGGAATTAAGCATATCGTATGCAATATAGTTGTTGTTCCAAAGCTTGAAGTTGGCAATTATCTTCTTGTCCATTGCTGTACATACAGCCTTGAACCTCTCATTCTTGTCAAGCTGCGAGGCTGCCTCAATCTCCTCCATTGTCAACGGCTCATTGAATGAGATATGGATATTGCCCTTTGGCTGCATAATGCCGGTAAGAATACTCTTAAGATCCTCGCCTTCAGCCTTTACATACTTCTGTCTCTTGCTAACATACATCTCCACCGCCTTCTGTATGTCACAAGGCTCATACTCATATGAAATTGAGGTTGGAAGAATGGAAAGTTCCGCAAAATCCTTCACAAAGTCACCGCTGCCGCTCATGTCAAACATCTTAAGCAAGCCCTGCTCTGTCATATCAAGGCCGTCCTTTGTACGTCCGTTGCGCTGCGCAATCCACACAGAACTCTTTCCCGTAGACACATTGTATCTCATATACTCTGAAAGGATCTTTGAAGTGGTATAGACCTCTCTAGGATTTGTGCTCCTTATAACCTTGATCATCTTGTTTGATCTTGTTATATCCTCTATGAATGAAGAAGTTATAAGATTGTCACCCACAGCAATCTCTGTAGTTGCAACACCATGCTTGAACAATATCAGCTGAATGATTGCAGAATCAAGGACAATATCCCTGTGATTTGAAACTATCAGATGCTTTGCATCTCCGCCAAAATGTTCAAGTCCGCTGAAAGTAAGCTCCTTTGAAGTGCTCTGGAGAATCCTTGCAACTATCTGTGACATAACCTTTACCTGAAAATCCTCCTTGGAATGGCAGGAAAGCAGAAGCTGCTTGAAAAGGTTCTCATCCTGGCCAGGGAAAAGATATTGCGCAATGTTGGACAAAAGAGGGTTTGCCACTATTCTTTCCAACGCAGGATGCACTTCAGCATCATTATACGGCCTTATATCATCAAATTTTGTAGAATCCATAATCAAATAAGGTAGGTATATAGTTTAAGACAAAGTTAAGAACTAAATGACAAAGAACAAATTTTAAATTTTTTTAATGTGCGTGAACCTTTTTAATCAACGTTTGTTATACATTTGATTTAACTTAATGGAACAGCCATGTACAAAACAGCTTCACCTTACGTAAAAGAGCTCCTTAAAGGGGAAATTCCCTGGCAGCCCTTCACCGGAGAGACTCTCAACCGGGCAGCAGAACAGGACAAGATGATATTCGTGCACATAGGAAACATTGCCAACACCCAGGCAAGAATACAGGCCTACGCACTATTTTCAGACCCCAGAGTGATAAATGTACTCAAGGAGAACTTTATCTGCATAGCACTTGACACAGAGGACGTTCCAGAGGCATACCTCATTGGAATGGACCTCCTCCTTATAAATGAGCAGAAGATAAGTGAATATATAAACATCTTCTCCCTCCCGGGGGTAAAGCCGGTAACATCTTTCTCTTCACTTCTTCCCGACGATTTGCTGCAAATCGCCCGCAATATGCTCAACTCCTTTGCCAACAAGAGGGAAAAGCTTGAACTGGCAGGAAAATACCTTACCCAAAGGCTGAAGCTGTCGGGAATAGTAACAAAGAAAGAAGAGGAGAAAAGCATCTCCCCAAAACTGCTGCATGCATATATAAGAAGCTGGTCTTCAAGATTTTTGGACAAGGACAACAAATACAGGAGAAAACCCTACACATTGGCGGCAAGGAACCTTCTGTTCATCTTGGAGTATGCGCAGCACTACAAGATGCAGGAGTACCTCCAATATATAGACGAATCCCTACAGCATGTATACTACTCTCCAATGTTCGACCCTATAGAGGGAGGGCTGTTCAGAGAAGCGGAAGACTACACCCTAAAAGCCCCTTCTTACGAGAAAATAATCTACGAAAATGCAAACGCCATAACACTGTTTACAACTGCATACAAGTATCTGAAAAGAAGGATCTACAAAGAGGCTGCAGAGAGGATTGCGGAGTTTCTGGAAAGCAGCATGATGATACCTGGCAAAGGATACATCACATATATCACTTTAAATGGAAACACCTCAAGCAGTGATTATTACAAGTACTCACTTAAAGAACTGCAGGAGATATTCCCAAACAGATGGAAAGCTGTAGGAAGCGCACTTGGAATGAACACTAAAGAAGACCCTGCAGCCATGCAGACAATATCCAACACCCAAAAATATTGGGACATATCATACGACGAGCTGACAGCCCTTAAAAGGATAAGGAAACAGCGTTCAGGAAGCCTTCTGTACGACAAAAGGGTAATGACAGGGTACAACTGCAAAGTGGCCTCTGCGCTCTGCTCTATGGGGGCCGTATGCCCAAAAACAGGCCAGAAATACCTCCACATGGCGGCACAGATCATAGACAATATCCTCAAAATACAGAAAAAAGGGACAATCTCACTATACAAGTACATCTCCTGCACCAATGCAGAATACTCAATATCAGACCTCTACGATTACTCCCTCTTCCTTAACTGCGTACTTATGCAATACAGGCTTACCAAGGAGAAGAAATACCTCTCCCTGGCCAAAACCTATTCTGAATATATATTTGTAAACTATTACATTCCTGAAACCGGAATGTTCAGCAAAACATCGCAGGAAAAGCCCAGAATCCCTATAAAAAGAGCCCCTGTGATAGACTATAATACCCTCTCGTCAAACTCAATCATGGCAGAAAACATGCTTCTGCTCAATCAGGTGATTGGAGGAGACGGCATTTATATCAACACTTTCAAACAGCAAATCTACAACATTGAACCACAGCTAATTGGAAGCGGGCCATTTATGACAGGATGGGGGATGCAGCTGCTTAATTACCTCACCAGATACAGCACATCATCCCCTGATGAGCAATGAGCTGTCGCCATAGCTCAAGAACCTGAAGCCATTGTCAAGTGCATAGTTGTAAATTCTCTTCCAGTCTTCACCTCCAATGAAGGCTGAAATGAGGAGCAGCAACGTGCTTTGCGGCTGATGGAAATTGGTAACAAGCATATCCACAACCCTGAACCTGTAAGAAGGGACAATGATAATGCCTGTCCTTGCTATCAGCTTGTCCATATTGTTGTCATCCAGATACTTTACAATGGCACCTATAGCCTCCTTCATGCTATATGTGTACTCTTTCCTGTACGGCTCCCACTGCTCCACAGCTCCAGGCTTGCCGTTTTCAATACACTGTACACCAATAAAATACAGCGATTCAAGGGTTCTTGTAGAGGTTGTACCTACAGCAACAACTTTCTGGCCGTCATCAAGGGCACACAGCTTCACCAGGAACTCCCTGGTAACCTCAAAGGGTTCTGTATGCATCTTGTGGTCTGCAATATACTCGCTTTTTACTGGAACAAATGTTCCTGCCCCCACATGAAGGCACACATTCTCCCTTTCAACACCTTTAGAATCAAGCTCATTGAACACATTTTCAGTAAAATGCAAACCTGCAGTAGGGGCTGCTACAGACCCTTTTATCCTTGCATATAGCGTCTGGTATCTCTCATAGTCAAGCTCCTCGGTATCCCTGTTCAGATATGGAGGGATTGGAATTCGTCCGCAAATG
>CALCHD010000097.1 GCA_937901105.1 uncultured Bacteroidales bacterium
ATGGAAAGGGCAGTGCCCCACTGACCGGCGCCGGTCTCGGTGGTAACACCCTTCGGACCCTGCTTTTTGGCATAGTAGGCCTGGGCAATGGCAGAGTTCAGCTTGTGTGAACCTACCGGGCTGATGCTCTCGTTCTTGAAGTAGATCTTGGCAGGGGTGTCAAGGGCCTTCTCCAGTCCGCTGGCACGTACAAGTGGGGTAGGGCGGTAGATTTTCAGAAGTGTACGTACCTCGTCGGGAATATCAATATATCTCTCCTTTGAGAACTCCTGTGCTACCAGTTCCTTTGCAAACAGCTGCTCCATGTCCTCCTTGGTGAGGGGCTCCCTGGTTTGCGGGTTAAGAAGCGGCTGCGGCTGGTTGGGCATGTCTGCCAATATGTTGTACCATTGCCTTGGGATTTCATCCTCGGGCAATGTGATTTTTTTGGTTGTTTTCATGGTGTAATGTTTTAAAATATCTGTTTCACCAGGTCTGCTACGGTTGAAATAGGAACCACTTGCAGCCCTTTGTGAGGTTTGCCTTGCGGCTTGTTGAAGCTTGAGATGAATATCTTTTCCATTCCCAGTTTTGCGGCCTCGCTGATGCGCTTTTCTATCTGGCTCACCGGACGGATCTCTCCGCTCAATCCTATTTCTCCGGCAAATGCTATGTTTGCAGGGAGACTGGAATCAAAGTTTGAGGAGAGGATTGCAGCAATGATGGCCAGGTCGCAGGCAGGGTCGCTTATCTTCAAGCCTCCGGCAATGTTCAGGAACACATCCTTTTGCGAGAGCTTGAATCCTACCCTCTTCTCCAGCACGGCCAGGAGCATGTTCATTCTCCTTACATCAAATCCCGTTGCTGAACGTTGCGGGGTTCCGTAGGCTGCCGTACTTACCAGTGACTGCACCTCAATGAGGAACGGACGGCTGCCGTCAAGCATTGCAGCCACCGCAATTCCGCTCAGGTCTTCCCCATGCATAGGGATGAACATCTCGGAAGGGTTGAGAATCTCCTGCAGGCCGTTGGAACACATCTGGTATACTGCCAGCTCGGCGGTAGATCCAAAGCGGTTCTTTATGCTGCGGAGTATTCTGTATGCGTGGCGGCTGTCACCCTCAAACTGCAGCACCACATCCACTATGTGCTCCAGCACTTTAGGGCCGGCAATGCTGCCGTCTTTGGTTATGTGGCCTATCAGCACTACAGGTGTGCCGGTCTCCTTGGCAAAGCGGAGCAGTGCGGCTGCACACTCCCTCACCTGCGAGACACTTCCGGCAGAGGATTCTATATTCTGTGAATAGATTGTCTGTATGGAGTCAATTATGAGGAGCTGCGGTGCAGCTTCGCCCGCCTCCTTGAGGATGTTCTCCAGCAGGGTCTCGGCCAGCACCAGGCAGTTGCCATGCACTCCGCCAAGCCTCTCGGCCCTCATCTTTATCTGTTTGGCACTCTCCTCGCCAGATACATACAGGGTGCGGAGATTTTCATTCATAAGGGGAATCTGCAGGCTTAAGGTAGATTTTCCAATGCCCGGTTCACCGCCAAGGAGCACAAGGGAACCCTTTACCATTCCGCCTCCAAGGACCCTGTCAAGTTCATTTCCTTCCCGACAGGTATCTGCTCCTGCGGCTGCCTTTCCTGCCCCTGTGGCACCCCCGCATCCGAGCATGATCCTGCTCTCGTTGCCGCTTTCAATCTGTGGAAGCGGCTGGGGTTTGGCATTGCCTGCACTCTGGAGATATGACTGGGCACGCGAAGTAAGGGCAGAACTCTCTGAACCCTTGCTCACAATCTCCTCTACCATTGTATTCCACTCACCGCAGGCAGGGCATCTTCCCATCCATTTGGGGCTCTCATTGCCGCACGCACTGCAAAACCACGCCTTTTTAACCTTTGCCATAAACTCACATCTCCTTATTCCACAAATATAAATAAAATAGTCTTATATTTGTAATAAGATAAAGTTAAGAAACCAAAGATATGAAAAGAATTATTTCTTTAGTTGCGGCACTGGCCCTTACAGGCAGTGCGGTGTTTGCGCAGGCCACTCAAAGAGAGGAAATTGCAAACCAGATTGACCAGTACGTACAGCAGGTGATTGCCACCTGGAAAATTCCTGGCGCGGCGGTTGCATTCTCGTTGGACAATGAGCCGCTGCTTATAAAAGGATATGGCGTAAAGGAGATGCGTCCACAGGATGGCATAGGATTCAGAGGCATTTCTGCACATAACAAGCAGGTTGCCAGCGGCGGAGTACCTGGTGTTGTAAACACCCCAGGCGAACCGATTGATGAAAATACCGTATTCCAGATTGGCTCCGTTTCAAAATCATTCACCTCTACCATTATGGGGCAGCTTGTGGATGAGGGGCTTGTAAAATGGAGTGATACCGTAAAGAATATCCTTCCTGATTTCAAGTACTATGACCCGTACGTTACAGAGAACATGCAGGTAATAGACGTTATGACCCACCGCACAGGCATTGGCGGACAGGTTGGAACCTATTTCCCTAACCTTGGCTACGACCGCGAGGACTGCTACAAGATGCTTGCCCTTATTGAACCTGCATACTCATTCAGAGGCGCATACCAGTACAACAACTCCACATTCCTCATTGCAGAGAAGATCATTGAGAAGGTAACCGGAAAAACTTGGGAGGAGAACCTTCAGGAGAGAGTGTTTGACAAGGTTGGCATGAAGAGCTCTTCAGCAAATGCGGCAGGCTTTGCCGCTTCGCCTAATGTTGCTACCCCTCACGACTACAGATTCACAACAGTTGAGCTTGCAAAGGCGCAGTTCCCTGAACTTGTAAAGGTAGCACCTGATGCCAAAGGTGAGATTGTAACCCTTCCTCTTTATGGAGACGAGCAGGCACTTTACTGGCTTACAGGCGTAGGCCCTGCCGGCAGCATCAACTCAACAGTAGTGGACATGTTGCGTTATGCACAGATGCATATGAACAACGGCTATATTGTTGACAAGACATACGCAAAGAAAGACTTCGCACCTGAGGATATACGTCAGGGCATCATCGGAGCCATCAGTATCCAGATCCAGGAACCCATCTTCGCGAATCAGGCAAAGACAAAACTCGGTTCGACA
>CALCHD010000098.1 GCA_937901105.1 uncultured Bacteroidales bacterium
ATTTGTTGTGGACGGATTGGGCCCGGGTCAGAAGGTGGAGATTGTGCAGTCGCTTGCCAAATGGAAAAGGTACACCCTGTGGAGGCACCACATTGAGGCCGGAAAGGGTATCTATACAGATATGAATGCCTTGCGTCCGTGCGAGGAGCTTGACAATATCCACTCAATCTACGTAGACCAGTGGGACTGGGAGAAGGTGATGCTTGAGAGCGAGCGCACTGTGGAGTACCTCAACCACACAGTGGAGTGCATATACAAGGCCCTCAAGCATACAGAGTATCTTTTGTGTGAGCAATACCCTGTATTTCAGCCGTTTCTTCCCGATAATATTACTTTTATCCATTCCGAGGAGTTGAGGCAGATGTACCCCGGCATGACCCCAAAGGAGAGGGAGTATGCAGTCTGCAAGAAATATGGTGCAGTGTTCCTCCGTGGCATTGGCGGTTACCTAGGCGACGGCACCAGACACGATACCCGCTCTTCAGACTATGACGACTGGAGTACCCTTACTCCCGACGGTTTTGAAGGGCTCAACGGAGATATCCTCATATACAATCCTGTACTGGATTCGGCATTTGAGATTTCATCTATGGGTATAAGGGTTAATCCCGAGACCATGGAGAGGCAGCTTGAACTGTGCGGCCACCAGGAGCGGAGGAAGCTGATGTTCCACTCACTGCTTCTTGAGGGCAAGCTGCCGCAGACCATAGGCGGAGGTATAGGCCAGAGCCGCTTGTGTATGCTCCTTATGGGCAAATGCCACATTGGAGAGGTGCAGAGCGGCGTGTGGGATGAAAAAACCCGCATAGCATGCAGCAATGCGGGAGTATATTTGCTGTAATATATGGAGGAGGGCTAACGCACTCCTTCTTTTTTTACAATCTTGCTGAAGAACAGCCATACGCAGAAGAGTGTGAAAACGGCCGCTGCCAGATACCCTGTTGAGTGGCTCAAATGCATGCCGCCCTGTTTGTGAGGTGCAACGAGCAGGTAGCACACGCTCATGTAGGTTATGAATATTGCCGGAAGCGATACCATCCAGTGGCTCTTCTTTTTGCTTACAAAATATGCGGCGCATGCCCACAGTGAAACGGCAGCCAGAATCTGGTTGGTAATACCCACATATGTCCATAGTACAGAGAAATCAACATTACAGCTGATGAATGCCACTGCAAAGATTGGAACACTGATAAGAATCCTGTTCCTGATGGATTTCTGGTTATACTTCAACTTGTCTGCCAACACCAGCCTGAGGGTTCTAAACGCTGTATCACCTGTGGTGATAGGGCAGAATATGATTCCAAGCACAGCCAGTACAGCACCAGTACTTCCAAGCCATTCGTTGCAGATTTTGTTTACAATTATTGCGGGGGTATTTCCCGCATCCGCCATGGCGTTGAGCTGCTCAGGACCGCCAAAATATGCCATTGCCGCGGTAGCCCAGATGCAGGTTACAACACCTTCTGCAATCATTGCACCATAAAAGACAGGCCTGCCGTATTTCTCATTTCCCATGCACCTGGCCATAAGCGGCGATTGTGTTGCATGGAATCCGCTGATTGCCCCGCACGAGATTACAATAAACAGCATAGGAATAAGTGCATTCTCCGCAGGGTTTGACTTGAAGTTGCGGAAAGTGTCAAGGGTAAGTTCTGTCATCTGCAGCTCCCCGGCAAAGCCCTTAACAAGAATCGAACCTCCAACAGCCACCGCCATAAACAGCAGCACACCACCCATATAAGGGTAAACTGCACCAATTATCTTGTTGATAGGGAGGATGGTTGCAATAACATAATATCCAAAAATCACTGCTAGCCAAACGTTTATATTTATTCCCGACAGCTGGTAGAGCAGTCCTGCAGGACCACTGATGAATGATGTTCCAACAGCAAACAGCAGCAGCACCACAATGACTGTAAGGAGCTTTGAAAAGAATGGGCCCAGGTACATTCCTATTATGTCGTTGAGATTGGCCCCTTTATGCCTTATTGACAGCATTCCGGTTGTGTAGTCGTATACGGCACCCATAAAAATGCATCCCAGCACAATCCACACATAGGCCAGCGGACCGTATGCGGCTCCCATGATTGCGCCAAAAATAGGTCCAAGGCCGGCAATGTTCAAGAACTGTATTACAAAAATTCTCCAAGGCTTTATTACCTGGTAGTCTACTCCGTCCGCCATCTCCACTGCTGGGGTTGTCCTGCTTGGGTCAGCGCCAAAGAACCGGTCTACATATTTGCCATACACAAAATATCCCGCAATGAGCAGAGTGATTGAAATAAGGAATGTTATCATACTCCATATAAATTTAGCTCTTACAAATTTATGATTATTTTTGCACCGGCTTCACTATATAATGATAAAAATGAAAAGAATAATGATATTTGGCGCCTCGTCGGGAATAGGAAAGATGCTGGCCCAAAAACATGCTGCAGAAGGAAATATGGTTGCGGTGGCTGCCCGCAGGGAGGACCAGCTCATTGAGCTTCAGAAGGAGTACCCGTCAAACATTCTTGTGTGCAAGGCAGATGTTGCATCCCCAGCCGTTGAGGAAGGTGGCCAGGAGGAGGCTTCTGTGAAAGGCAAGTTCAATCAGATGCTTGCAGCGCTAGGTGGAGTGGACCTTGTGATCTACTCATCAGGAATGGGAAAGCAGAATGCTGCATTTGACATGAATATTGAGTACAGCACCATAAATGTGAATGTGAAAGGATTCACCGCTCTTGCCGCAGCTGTGGTGGAGTACGGCAAGAGTGCCGGCCACCATGTTCAGTTTGTAACTGTATCCTCAATTGCCTCAACCAGAGGTATTGGCATCAGTGCTTCATATTCTGCCAGCAAGATGTACCAGGTGCGCTACATGGAGTCCTTGAGGCAGCTCTCCAACGCCATGGGCTGGAACATGAGCTTCACCACAATTCTCCCTGGATTCATTGCAACAGATTTCATCAAAGACCACTCATATCCAATGACCATGCAGCTCCCTTATGCTGTACGTTGCATCAGGCGCGCCATTGATTCCAGACGCAAGCAGGCTGTGATTGACTGGCGCTGGAGTCTTGTTGTGGGTTTCTGGAAATGCATTCCAAACTGGTTGTGGTATAAGTTGCCTATAAAGAGCAGAGATTAATTGCGGCTGACGGTGGGCGGCAGGCTTGTGGCGCCTTCGGGCATTTCGGTGTCCCCGCCTCCTCCCCGACAGGCATTTCCCATCTTCCTGTCGGGAATACCGGTTGGTTAAAAATACCCTTCAAACCTCAATGTTAAACTTACCTTCTATATTTAGTGCGAAATATTTTCTAACACACAGATAGTCAGTCTGTTAAATTTGAGTAAAAATACATATGTAAAACTTTTTCTACATAATTTTGCTGTTGAGAAAACTTAAAAGCACTATATATGTACAGAAAACTGGCCCTGCTGATATGCGCTGCATTGTCAATTACAGCTGCAAGCGCACAAACAGAATCAAGCAAACAGAAGGAACTTTTCCATAATTACTCAAAGCTCCTTTCTCCAGAAAAAGTATACCTTCACACAGATAAGGATGTCTACTTTGCAACTGATACCATTTGGTTCAGCGGGTATGTGGAGAATGCTTCATATGCGAGTGAGTTTGACGAGTCAAACTATATTTATGTGGAGCTTATAGGCGACCAGCTTTTCAGAGATTACAACAGTTGGCTAAACTTTTCCGTTAAAGAGCCGGATGTAGTTGCAAGAAAGAAAATCCGCCGTTTAGGCAACAGTTTTCAGGGATATATTATAGTTCCTGAAATGCACTCCACTGGAAGAGCTGTGATTAGAGCATACACATACTGGATGCTCAACAGACCTGCAGACTATATGTTCTATAAAGAGCTGGAGCTTACCAATCCAATGAAGGATAAGTTGGTTTCAGCTATGGCTGAAAAGAAAATAAAGAGAAAAAAAGAATATATCCGTCTTGGTGAAAAATCACCTTTTGAAAAAGAAAGTCAGGAGGAAGAAAGGTATGATGTGCAGTTTCTCCCAGAAAGTGGAAACTATATACAAGGCACCAATAGCGTGGTGTATCTAAAAGCTATAGGCAGAGGCGGAGCTGGAGTACAGGTTTTTGGAGAGATAATGGATTCTGATGATAAAGTTGTTGCACAATACAGCACAGATTCATTGGGCTTTGGTAAAATTGAATTTGAATCACTTCCACAAGGAAAACTATACGCTACGGTGAAGGACTCATTTGGTTATGAGGGTAAGAAAGTAAAGCTTCCTGTGGCAGTTGAAGAGGGTGTTGCCATTCATGGAACTTTTAATGTAAGTACAGGAAGTATTTATGGAGATAATGATAATATGGTTTTAAAGTTCTCTGTATCTCCTTCTCTATTGGGTAACTCTTTGCGCATCTGCCTTCATAATGGCTCTGAAATATACTACAGCAAACCTATAAATGAAATTTCTGAATCCATCACATTAAGCCTCAAACCTCTTACTGTAGGAATACATTCTGTTAGCGTTGTTGACAATGCCGGCAATGTGTACGCAGAAAGGCCGTTCCTTGTATTGCCAACAGAAAAGGAGACTCTTAAACTGAATGCTCAAAAAGGGGAGTTCGGGAAAAGGGAGCTGGTAAACGTAAAGATTAGCCTGCCAAAAGAAATGCTTGACAATTATGCCAACTTTTCAGTGTCAGTTACTGATATGGGTATAATTGATAACTGCGAGAAGACAACCATGCAATCTTATATGCTTCTCAAAAGTGAACTTAAAGGACATATAGAGAACATAGACTGGTATTTCAATGATACAATCTCATTGGCTGCACGAATGCACAGAGCAGACATGCTTATGCAGACTCAAGGATGGAGATATTATGATGTGGAGAAAATCCTGAAGGCTAAAAATGAGATGCCTCATTTTGGCAGGGAATACAAGCAGACTCTGTTTGGAAAAGTGGTGAATCCACTTACCCTTACAAAAAAAGCAACCGTAGCATTTGTGGCCCCTTCCATCAATTTTAAGGCAATGGGACAAATTGATTCCGGTT
>CALCHD010000099.1 GCA_937901105.1 uncultured Bacteroidales bacterium
GTCTGTCGATGATTCCCATTATTCTCGGTATATTATTATTCTGAGAAATTATAAAAGAGCAAAGGGCCTCCCAGGGCTCCTGAAAAATCTCGTGTCGGGAAGAGCTGTCGTGGTTTCCCGATATGCACACCACAGGCATCCCCGGCGCAGCCTGCTTGAGCTCAAGCATATAACCGCTGAACTGCTTCTGCACATACGCCCCCGGCGCAGCCACATCATAAATGTCGCCCGCAATAACCAGCAGATCCGGTTGCTCCCCGGCAATAAGCCCCCTAAGCGCAGCAATCATATTGCCGTGCTCGTCATTCCTGTCATACCCGTGAAAACTCTGGCCCAGATGCCAGTCTGATGTGTGGATTATTTTCATGCCCTGTTTGCGTTTGTTCTTTCAAATATACTTCAAAAGAGGCAAAACATTACAGCATAAAGTGATTTATTTTCCACGTACACAAGAATGCAAATTTTGCGCAAAATCTCACATTTATGAAGAAAAAACACTGTCGGGAGTAAAAATCTCTTCCCGACAGTGTTATGTTTACTGCTCACGCAGGGTGCGGCTCCCGGCCTTCCGTGTTACACGGCCTCCGCCGGGCGTCTGATGACGCCTTTTTAAGTTCACTGCTCACGCAGGGTGCGGCTCCCGGCCTTCCGTTCCACACAGCCTCCGCCGGGCATCTGATGATGCCTTTTTAAGTTCACTGCTCACGCAGGGTGCGGCTCCCGCAATTATTTCTTCAGCATCTCCAGGCTTCTCTGGATGAAGTCATGCAGTTCCTTGCCTTTCAACATGTTATTTGAAAGAAGTGCAAGATCTACTGTCTGCTTCATTAGGTCGTTGCCTTTTGCAAACTCCTCCATGATAGCCTTTCTTGCAGCTCTCTTCTCCTCATCGGTCTCACCTTTGATGTCTGCCACCTTGCATGCTGTCTCACCCTCCATTGAATCAATGATATCCTTGATGATAGGGTTCTCATAGTTAAGGGTAACTGTGTATGAATCAGGCATTGAGCCGTAGAAGTTAAGACCTCCGTTCAAAGCGCTCATCTCCCTGTAGCGGCGCATGAACTCGCTTTGGGTAATCATAATTGGAGCCGCTGCAGCACCAAGATTGTCTACCTGCACCTGATAGTGGGCTCCCTCCGGAAGCACAGCCTCAAATGCAAATCCAAGGTCTCCCTCCATTCCCTCTTTAAGGACAGGCTTCTCCTTGTTGTCCTTCTGGATAAGATTGTCAATGCTGTCTGCATCCACGCGAGCAAAAGTTGAGTTCTTAAACTTGCTCTCAAGAAGGTTCACAAAGTGTGCGTCAAGCTGGCTGTCAAATACAAGTACCTGGTATCCTTTGTTCTTTGCAGCCTCAATATAAGAGTACTGCGCTACAGGATCTGTGGTATACAAGTACACAAGCTTGTTATTCTTGTCAGTCTGCTCTCCCTCAATAAGGGTCTTGAACTCATCGTACTTGAAATATTTGCCTTCTACAGTCTTCATCAACGCAAATTTCACAGCCTTGTCATAGAACTTCTCATCAGAAAGCATTCCGTACTCAATGAACAGCTTAAGGTTGTCCCATTTCTCCTGGAACTGCTCCTTCTCATTCCTTGAAATCTCATCCAATCTGTCAGCCACCTTTCTGGTAATGTAGCTGGAGATCTTCTTAACATTCGAATCGCTCTGTAGATAGCTTCTAGAAACGTTAAGCGGAATATCCGGAGAATCAATCACACCATAAAGCAATGTAAGAAAATCAGGAACAATATTCTCCACAGAATCAGTCACAAACATCTGCTTGCAATAAAGCTGGATCTTGTTCTTTGAGATATCCATTCTGTCCTTGATTTTAGGGAAATAAAGGATACCTGTAAGGTTGAACGGATAATCCACATTCAGATGAATATAGAACAAAGGATCCTCCTGCATAGGATAAAGCTTGCGGTAGAACTCCATATACTCCTCATGGGTAATTTCAGACGGAGTCTTGCTCCATAGAGGTGTAGAATCATTTATGATCTTGTCCTTGTCAGTCTCAACGTACTTGCCGTCTTTCCACTCCTCCTCCTTGCCGAACGCAATTGGAACAGGCATAAACTTACAATACTTGTTCAAAAGCTCATTGATCTTGCTCTTGCCTGCAAACTCCTTGCTCTCATCATCCAAATAAAGGGTAATCTCTGTTCCACGGTCTGTCTTGTCAATCTCCTCCATAGTATACTCTGGAGAACCGTCACAGCTCCATTTAACTGCCTTCGCACCCTCTTTCCAAGACAAAGTCTTGATATCCACCTTCTTTGAAACCATAAAAGAAGAATAGAAGCCAAGTCCGAAATGTCCGATAATGCTGTTCAGCTGGTCCTTGTACTTCTCAAGGAACTCACCCGCACTTGAAAAAGCAATCTGATTAATATATTTGTCAACCTCCTCAGCAGTCATACCAATACCTCTATCAGTAATAGTAAGTGTATTAGCCTCAGAATCAACAGCAACACGAATAGTAAGATCACCAAGCTCTCCCTTAAACTCACCTTTAGAAGCCACAGCCTTCATCTTCTGTGTAGCATCCACCGCATTAGCTACAAGCTCACGTAGGAAAATCTCATGATCCGAGTACAAAAACTTCTTGATAACGGGGAATATATTTTCAGTAGTAACCCCAATATTTCCTTTCTGCATATCTTATATCAAATATTTTTAAATGTATTCTTCCCGATAGATATCAAATGCCATACCATATACTTTAAATTGACATTTTGGCGCAAAGATCAGATGTCAAATTGAGGTGGTCAGAGTCCTGTGACGCTCCTGTGATGCTCCTGCAATTCATCTGCCACACCTACCCCTGCCAGAATGCACTCCAGGGCCGGTTACCGTGGACAATTCAACAAATTTGTTGAGTTGTCCACACTAATGTGCCCTGGAGCGCATTCCAGGGGGTATAGGTGTGGACAACGAATTGCAGGAGCCCCCGCACAAATACACACAACCACGCATAGTTTGTATATCTGCATTTTACAACATTAGTTTGTAAAATATATTTACACATTTTGCATATCTGTAAAATATTTTTACATTTGCAGTTATAATCAAGTTTTACAGGCAGTTATAAATTCAGCTCAAAAATGGACAAAATTAACGGCACCGTGCTGATTTCAGACAAGAACAGGGGATTGATGACCGCTCTTGTGCTGCTTTTACAGAAATATTTCAGCAGGGTAATCACAGAAGATAATGGTGAAAAAATCATAAGTCTTGCGGCAGAAGGAGATGTGGACATTGTGGTTCTGGATGCCGGCAACGGCAGCGGAAAAACATTTGAGGATTCACTGCAGCTTACCCGCAAAATTGTATCCCTGGAGCAGAATGTACAGGTAGTTGCCCTTACAAATTTCGGGCAGACAGAAGCGGCAATGAAGCTGGCTGATGAAGGAGCATTTGACTTTGCCGTAAAGCCATGGAACAACGATAAGCTGCTTATAACTTTAAGGAATGCATGGCAAATGAGGCAATGCTCAAATACACTTAAGCTAATTGGCATGCAGAACGCGGCTCCGGAGCATCTAGATGATAAAGAAAATGGAAAGGAGAGGATAATTACCCTGGAGCAGATGGAGAAGAAAATGATGAAGGCAGCTATAAAGAGAAACAGAGGAAACATCACAAACGCTGCAGAAGAGTTGGGCATTACCAGACAAACTCTATATAACAAGGGGAAGAAATACAAGCTATTTGAGTAAAAGTATTAACTTTGCAGGTTACTATATATAAACAGAAATAAAAACGTAAAAAATATAAACCGAAAATGAAGAATTTTGTAGAAGAGCTTACCTGGAGGGGAATGATCCACACAATGATGCCAGGTACAGAGGAGCAGCTTATGAAAGAGTGCACAGCTGCATACGTAGGAATTGACCCTACAGCAGACTCATTGCACATCGGACACTTGGTGAGCATTATGATGCTTAAACATTTCCAGAACTGCGGTCACAAGCCTTACGCACTTATCGGCGGTGCTACCGGAATGATTGGAGACCCTTCAATGAAGAGCGCAGAGAGAAACCTTTTGGATGAGGCTACTCTTAACCACAATATTGCAGCTATCAAGAAACAGCTTTCTATCTTCCTTGATTTTGATTCAGACAAGGAGAATGCAGCAGTTCTTGTAAACAACTATGACTGGATGAAAGATTTCTCATTCCTTTCATTCATCAGAGACATTGGAAAGCACATCACCGTAAACTACATGATGAGCAAGGATTCTGTAAAGAAACGTCTTTCTGGCGAGGCTAGAGAGGGTATGTCATTTACAGAGTTCTCTTACCAGCTTGTTCAGGGATACGACTTCCTTTACCTTAACGAGCATATGAACTGCAAGCTCCAGATGGGCGGAAGCGACCAGTGGGGCAACATCACCACAGGTACAGAGCTTATCAGAAGAAAGACCGGCAACGAGGCATTCGCCCTTACCTGCCCTCTAATTACAAAGGCAGACGGCGGCAAGTTCGGTAAGACAGAGAAAGGAAACATCTGGCTTGATCCTAACTACACTTCTCCATACACTTTCTACCAGTTCTGGATGAACGTAGGCGATGAGGATGCAGAGAAATACATCAAGATCTTTACCATGCTTGACAGGGAGACTATTGAGAACGCAATTGCAGAGCATAAGGAGGCACCTCACATGAGAACCCTTCAGAAACTTCTTGCAAAAGAGATCACTGTTATGGTTCACGGCGAGGAGGAGTTCAACAAAGCAATTGAGGCTTCAAACATGCTTTTCGGAAACTCTACCCAGGAGGCTCTTAAGAAACTTGACGAGCAGACTTTCCTTTCTGTATTTGACGGCGTTCCACAGTTTGAGGTTTCAAGAGAGAAGCTTGGCACAAACATCATTGACATGCTTGCTGTAGAGTCCAGCATTTTCCCTTCTAAAGGAGAGTGCCGCAAGATGATTCAGGCAAACGGATTGAGCATCAACAAAGAGAAGTTTACCGCTGTTGACGGAGTTTTAGCAGAAGATCAATTGATCAACGATAAATATATTCTAGTTCAGAAAGGTAAGAAGAATTACTTCATCTTAAAGTTCAACTAATGGAAGGAGAAAGCACAAGACAACAGAAAATTGGAAAGCAGCTGCAGAAAGACCTTGCAGAGATTATCAGAAGCAAAGGTATGGCTGCTTTTGACGGGGCTATGGTTACAGTAAGCGAGGTAAGGGTAAGTCCAGACTTGTCATTTGCCAAGGTATTTGTAAGCATCTTCCCTTCTGCAAAAGGAGACAAGGCTATGGAGCTGCTGCAGAACTCTGTAAAGCAGATCAGGGGCGAGCTGGGCAGACTTGTGGGCAAACAGTTCAGAATTGTTCCGGAGATTGCCTTCTGCAGAGACAACACCCTCGACTACGTAGAGCACATAGATGACCTGCTGAAAAAATAACGGATGAGGAACCAGTTCCATATAGCCTTAAGGTACCTGTTTGCAAAAAAGACGCATAATGTGATAAACATTATTTCGGCAATAAGTGCAGCAGGAATTGCCATAGGCAGTATGGCCCTGGTCATTATCCTTTCTGTGTATAACGGCTTTGACAGCTCCATAAGAGAAATCTATGAGAGCTTCAAGGCCGATTTTACTATAACCCCATCTGCCGGAAAGACCCTTTACATTGAACCGGCGCGCCTGCAGCAGGCATCCGGCCTGCACCAGGTAAAATCACTCCACACAATAATTGAAGAGAACGTATTCATAAAATACGGCTCAAAGGAGACAATTGCCTTAATGCGGGGAATAGACTCACTTTACCTGGAATCAAACCCAATAGGTGAGACACTGCTGGAAGGCAAGGCCCGCCTCGTGCAGAACGAACTGGAATACGCCATTATGGGAGAAGTGCTTGCATATGCGCTTCAGGCGAGAGTACGGTTCCAGACTCCAATAGAAATATACTTTCCAAAGAAGGATGCCACCGTTGCCATAACCAGCCCTCTGGAATCTGTAAACTACAGAAAACTCTTCCACGGAGCCACAATAAGAGGGCAGGGAACCAACGAAAGCTCAATCATATACATACCACAGGAGGCAGCAAGGGCGCTTACAGGAAGCAAAGAGAATGAATTTACCTCATTGGAGATCTTCCTCCACCAAGGAGCAGATAAGGAAACAGCAAGGGAAAACCTGCAGAATCTGTTTCCCGACAGCATTATAAAAGACAAGCTCCAGCAGAATGACACCCTATACAGGATGATGAAGGCAGAGAAGGGGGCAATCTACCTTATCCTGTTCTTTATCACAGCAATCATCTCAATCAACATTTTCAGCTGCTTGAGCATGATGATGGCAGAAAAGCGGGAGGACATTGCCACATTCCTTGGACTGGGAGCAACTAATGAGTTCATAAAGAGGATATTTGTCCTCCACGGAACATTTATTTCCATTGCGGGATGTATGTTGGGAACAATAATCGGATTATTGGTTGCATGGGGACAGCAAACTTTTGGATTTGTCTCAATGCCTGGCAATTACATGCTCTCTGCCTTCCCTGTAGAAATTCAGTTTGCAGATGTTCTGATCACCGTTATAGGGGTATGCGGCATAGGATTTTTGATTTCTTGCCTCCCTGCACGAAAATTTTTCAAAAATTGATGCAACGTTTTTTACCCTAAATGCATCTATATAGTGTAGGTTTAGGTTTTAGTCCAAAAAGGGGTTTCCGTAGGTAGTAGCGGACTCCCCTTTTTTCATACTCCTATTTCTTGAAAATTCCAAAGAACGCAGATCCGCTGCCGCTCATTGAAGCATACACAGCCCCTTGCGCATAAAGTTCTTCCTTATATGCTGCAAGCTCCGGAATTTTGGCAAATACAGTCCTCTCAAAGTCATTCACAAGAGAATCCTTCCAGCATTCAACAGGCTGCGCGAGAATCTCTATAATACTTCTTGAATCCTCGTTCCAACCCATTTCTGCCCATCTGCTGCGTGGAACTATTCCGCCGTATGCTGCTGCAGTTGATACAAAATATGGAGGATATACCAGCCTTATCTCATACCTTTCCAGCGCAGGGACCTCAACCGGCTCCAAAACCTCTCCCCTTCCGGTGCCGAGCATAGGGCGGTTATAGATGAAGAATGCACAGTCGCTGCCAAGGGAAGCCGCATACTCCGCCAATTTATCATCGGGAAGATTAAGGGAAAACATCTCATTGAGTCCGCGGAGAGTGAAGGCGGCATCTGCAGAACCTCCTCCCAAACCTGCTCCAACAGGGATTTTCTTGTAGAGGTGTATATCTACAGGGGGAATGTCAAAATCTGCTTTAAGGGACTTATAGGCCTTTACACACAGGTTGTCCATAGGGTCTCCGGGATATTCTATACCGTACTGATGCATTGTGAGTTCACTACTCTCCACAATCTCCAGTACATCCCTGGCCTCTACAGGATAAAAGAGGGTTTCAAGGTTGTGAAACCCATCCTCCCTCTTTGTTAAAACACTTAAACCTAAATTTATTTTTGCATTCGGATATAGAATCATATTAACCGCATTTTGAGTAACCGCAATTCATACAAACCAGACATCCCTCCTGATATACAAGATTGTTTGAATTACATTTAGAACATTTCTTTCCGGTATCGTCCTTTGTACCGTCTGGAATATATCTCTTCAAGCTGCGTTCAACACCGTTCTTCCAGGTATTGATAGCCTCGCTGTCCAATGAAAGGCCGTTGATAAGGTTCAACACGTCAACAATCTGCATACCGTGACGCAAGACTCCGGAAATAAGTTTTGCGTAGTTCCAGTACTCCTTGTTGAACATATGCGAGATACCTCCTACAATATTTGTATAGCCATATTTGTCTACAAAATGGAAGTCATAGCGGGTAAGGCCTGTCTTAACATCCTTCTCCTTAACAATAAAGCCTGTCTCAACAGATTTAGGGATGTTGCGGCTGTCCTCATCTACAAGACCGGTAAAGATCTCATATGGAGCGCCGTTAAGCTTACCTACAAGGGCAATCCATTTCTCTTTTCCGTTATTGAAACGGATAACGTCTGCCTCTAGTGACTTTGGCCTCTCTTTAGGCTTGATTGCCACGCTCTCCTTCTTCTCCTCCTTTGCAGATACAAGCACACCTGCCCTTGAGCCGTCCCTGTAAACTGTAACACCTTTACATCCTACCTCCCAGGCAGTCTTGTACACATTTGCAACAAGCTCCTCGGTTACAGAGTTAGGCAAGTTTACAGTAACGCTGATTGAGTGGTCAACCCATTTCTGGATGCTTCCCTGCATCTTAACCTTTGCCACCCAGTCAATATCTGCTGATGTAGCCCTGTGGTAAGGAGACTTTTCGACCAAAGCCTCAACCTCCGGCACAGACATCTTCTTCACATCCTCTGCAGGAATGCCATTGACCTCACACCATGTAAGGAACTTGTGGTGGAATACATAATACTCCTCCCAGCAGTCTCCAACATCATCCTTGAAGGTGATAACCACATTCTTGTCATTAGGGTTCACCTTCCTTCTTCTGATGTAGAATGGAAGGAATACCGGCTCTATTCCCGACGTAGTCTGTGTCATCAGTGATGTTGTACCTGTAGGGGCAATTGTAAGAAGCGAGATATTTCTTCTTCCCACTTTTGCCATCTGCTCATAAAGGGCAGGATCTGCAGTACGGATCCTGTCAATCATAGGGTTGTTCTCCTCCCTCTTTGTATCATAGATAGGGAAGGCGCCCCTCTCTGCCGCCATATTTACAGATGACCTGTATGCCTCAACGGCAAGTGTCTTCTGAACCTCAACAGAGAACTCGATAGCCTTGTCGGAACCGTATCTCATGCCTAGGGCTGCCAACATATCGCCCTCTGCAGTAATACCTAGTCCTGTACGCCTTCCACCTAATGATTTTGACTTAATTTTCTCCCAAAGTTCACGCTCTGTCCTCTTCACATCCTCTGTCTCCGGATCTGCATCAATCTTGGCAAGGATTGCCTCAATCTTCTCCATCTCAAGGTCGATAAGGTCATCCATAAGCCTCATTGCCTTGCCTGAATGCTCCTTGAACAGCTCCTTGTTGAATTTTGCCTCTGGAGTAAACGGATTCTCAACATATGAGTAAAGGTTAAGGGCTATAAGACGGCAAGAGTCATAAGGGCAAAGAGGAATCTCTCCGCATGGATTTGTACTTACTGTCCTGTAGCCAAGGTCTGCATAGCAGTCAGCAACAGACTCTCTCAACACTGTATCCCAGAAAAGGACGCCAGGCTCTGCAGATTTCCATGCATTGTGCACAATCTTCTTCCAGATATTCTGCGCATTCACCATTTTGGAAACCTTTGGCTCCGCAGCATCAATAGGGTATTTCTGCTCGTACTGCTCTCCAGAAAGTGCAGACTTCATGAACTCGTCGTCAATCTTCACAGAAACGTTTGCACCGGTAACCTTGCCCTGCTCCATTTTTGCATCAATGAATTTCTCACTGTCGGGATGCTTGATAGAGATTGAAAGCATAAGGGCTCCTCTACGGCCGTCCTGTGCAACCTCTCGGGTTGAGTTAGAGTATCTCTCCATGAAAGGAACCACACCTGTAGAAGTAAGCGCGCTGTTAAGCACCGCACTTCCTTGAGGACGGATATGTGAAAGGTCGTGTCCTACACCGCCACGGCGCTTCATAAGCTGTACCTGCTCCTCATCAATCTTCAAGATTCCACCGTATGAATCTGCAGGGGTGTCGTGTCCTACAACAAAGCAGTTAGACAATGACGCTATCTGGTAAGAGTTGCCGATACCTGTCATTGGACCACCTTGAGGAATGATATATTTGAAATCTCTCAAAAGCTCATAGATCTCATCCTCGCCCATAGGGTTAGGATACTTGTTCTCTATTCTCGCAAACTCTCTTGCAAGTCTGCGGTGCATGTCTTCCGGTGATTTCTCGTACAAGTTGCCATAAGAATCCTTCATGGCGTACTTGTTGATCCATACAGACGCAGCAAGTTCATCCCCTTTAAAGAAGATAATGCTCGCCTGCAAGGCTTCCTCATAAGTGTAGGTCTTGATACTCATTGATTTATATGTTATTAACGTTTGTCGTTTCTGGAGCGGCTGCATAAAAAAACAGCCAATTACCCAAGGTAATTGACTGCAATTTACATCATTTTATCTCTATTTGCAGAGGGTGTAAATATTACTTTTCAACAAAACAATCAACACCCGCCCTACAGTGCTTAACAGCAATGTTTACTGCAATTGGCGCACTCTGAAAATTCTCCTCTCAAGCGGCTCTCAAGAAGCGAGTGTAATCTCTCCCTCAAATTCTCATTGCCTACTTTCTCAAGCACGGCGTAAGCAAAAGCCTGCTGCTGCAACAGCTTTGCCTCATCCTTGGCGATGCCTCTTGAACGCATATAGAACAGCTCATCCTCATTAAGGCTGCCCACGGTTGCACCGTGAGAACATTTTACGTCATCAGCATAGATCTCAAGATGCGGCTGGGTATATGCCTTTGCTGTCTTTGAGGCAAGAAGGTTGTTGTTTGCCTGGTACGCCTCCGTCTTCTGCGCATCCTTTGCCACGTAGATTTTTCCGCTGAATGAGGTTCTTGATTCTCCGTCGAGAATACCCTTGAACAGCTGCGAGCTGTGACACTCCGGAACATTGTGGAAAATGTTCACCTTGGTAGAAACCCTCTGCTGGCCGCTTGCAAGGTAAAGTCCGTTCACACAGCACTCTCCCCCCTTGCCATTGAGATTCACCTCTATCTCATTTGAAATCTCTCCTCCGTGAAGTGTAATCACATTAAGGTTGAACACAGCCCCCTGCGCCATCTGCACCTTGAATGAAGTGCTGTGCCTTGATTTGTTGTGCTCATTCTGCATCACAACCATATCAAGGATGGCCCCCTCACCAAGATCCACATTCACTGTCTCGTGGGTAGTAAAATCCTCCATAGATAGTGTATGCGAACAAAGAAGCACCTTTGCCTGCGCCCTCTCTGCCAAAACGTAATCAGTTGAATATGAAAGATCTTCCTGCGCCTGGCTGCTTCTCACTGCAATAACCTGCAGCATCTTGGGAAGAATCTCCCCCCTGCCAAGGTCCAGTCCCTGCTTCTCCCCTTTGCCGTCCACTACAAACACCTGCTCGGTATCCTGCAGCGGCACGCGGCATCTGAACTCCTCATTTTGGGATTTGTCGGGAATATAAATGTAGTTGTTCTCCATAATTCTCTTCCCGATAAATTATTCACCTTTAATCAGCCAGTCGTAACCTCTTGTTTCCACCTCAAGTGCAAGCTCCTTGCCTGAAGTCTTGATGATCTTTCCTTTGTACAATACGTGCACGATATCCGGAACGATATAATCCAAAAGCCTCTGGTAGTGGGTAATCACAATTGTTGCATTCTCCGGGGTCTTGAGCTTGTTCACACCTGTTGCAACAATGCGCAATGCATCAACATCCAGTCCGCTGTCGGTCTCATCCAGGATAGCGAGCTTTGGATCAAGCATGGCCATCTGAAAAATCTCGTTCCTCTTCTTCTCACCGCCAGAGAAACCTACGTTCACACCTCTGGAAGAGAAGGCAGGATCCATCTCCACAATAGCAAGCTTCTCTCTCATAAGCTTAAGGTACTCTGCAGCTGTAAGAGGTGCAAGACCCTTCTGCTTGCGGTGCTCGTTCACGGCTGTCTTCATAAAGTTCACATTTGTAACTCCAGGAATCTCAATAGGATACTGGAACCCAAGGAACAGGCCTGCCCAAGAGCGCTCCTCCGGCGACATTGCCAAAAGGTCCTGCCCCATGAACTTTACAGAACCCTCTGTAACCTCATAATGCTCCTTGCCTGCAAGAACTGCAGAAAGGGTACTTTTTCCCGAACCGTTAGGGCCCATAATTGCGTGAACCTCACCTGGCTTTACAACCAAGTCTATACCTTTAAGAATCTCCTTGCCATTGATGTTGGCATGCAAATTTTTTATTTCAATCAAATTCTCCATAATCACTCCATTTTTAAACTATTGGGCCTTCATCTGCTTTCTCCACATTGCAAATCCAAAGAATGCAAGGATAAGATAGCCGGCACTCACAATTGGCATGAACACAAGTCCCGCCTTGATGTATAATGTAATATTGGTGACATTAACCACAAGCCATGCACCCCAGCAGTCAAGTTTCTTCTGTGCAGAAAGATACTGCGCCAAAAGTATGAACGCTGTTACAAAGGCATCCAGGAACGGCGCCCTTGCTGTAGGGAACACATCCGGCCACCATACGTTCAGCTGGCTCAAGAGAAATCCCCAGCCAACGGTAAATGCAGCCACAATGGCAAGCAGTCCAAGCCTCTCCTTGTGGGTAAGCACTGTAATCTTCAGCTGATGCTTGCGGTCCGCCTCATTCTGCGCAGGATGAGTCCATCTGTAATGCCCAAAAAAGTTGATTACAAACGATATTGGCTGTACAAGCATGCTGGAATAAAGATGCTTCTGCAAGAACATGAAGAAAAGGAGGATATTGTAAAGATATCCCACCCAAAAATTGAGCACCTTGCCCCTGGTAGCCAGGAACACGCAGCTCAATCCCGCCATAACGGCAAGCAGTTCAAGCAGGCTCACACCCTGGCCGCCCAATGTAAAAAGTATGTTATCTATACTGAACATAGTCTCTTCCCGATAAATCATTAACCTACACTGCCCTCAAGCGAAACCTGAAGCAGCTTCTGCGCCTCAACGGCAAACTCCATAGGGAGCTGGTTTATCACCTCCTTGGCATAGCCGTTAACAATAAGTCCAACAGCATCCTCCGCCTTGATACCCCTCTGCTGGCAGTAGAAAAGCTGGTCCTCACCAATCTTTGAGGTAGTTGCCTCATGCTCCACCACCGCTGTAGGGTTCTCGCTCTCCACATAAGGGAAAGTGTGCGCACCGCACTTGTCTCCAAGCAGAAGGCTGTCGCACTGCGAGTGGTTGCGGGCATTCTCCGCACCCGGAAGAATCTTCACAAGGCCCCTGTAGCTGTTCTGGCTCTTGCCTGCAGAAATACCCTTGCTCACAATACGGCTACTGGTATTCTTTCCAATATGGATCATCTTGGTACCTGTATCAGCCTGCTGGTAATTGTTGGTAACCGCAACAGAATAGAACTCGCTTATTGAGTTGTCTCCCTTAAGGATGGTACTCGGATACTTCCATGTAATTGCAGAACCTGTCTCAACCTGAGCCCAGAAAAGCTTGCTGTTTGCCCCCTTGCAGATGCCGCGCTTGGTAACAAAGTTGTAGATTCCTCCTTTGCCCTCCTTGTCACCAGGATACCAGTTCTGCACAGTTGAATACTTCACCTCCGCATCCTGCATCACCACAATCTCCACAACAGCCGCATGCAGCTGGTTCTCATCACGCTGCGGAGCTGTACATCCCTCAAGGTAGCTCACATATGAACCCTCATCAGCAACAATAAGCGTTCTCTCAAACTGGCCTGTGCCCTTTGCATTGATACGGAAATAGCTGCTCAGCTCCATAGGGCAACGGGTATTCTTTGGTATATAGCAGAACGATCCGTCACTGAACACTGCAGAGTTAAGCGCAGAGAAATAGTTGTCACCTACAGGGACAACAGACGCAAGATATTTCTTTACAAGATCCGGGTAATCCCTTACAGCCTCGGAGAAAGAGCAGAAAATCACACCCTTCTCGGCCAAAGTCTCCCTGAAGGTGGTCTTCACAGAGACAGAATCAAACACCGCATCAACGGCCATTCCCGCAAGGACGTTCCTCTCATGAAGCGGAATTCCCAGCTTCTCAAAGGTCTCTGCAAGTTCAGGATCAATCTCTGTAACCTCCTTCTTTGGCTGCGGCGCAGCATAATAGATGATATCCTGATAGTCAATCTCCGGAATATCCAGATGCGCCCACTTTGGCATTTCCATTTTCTGCCACCTCTCAAACGCCTTGAGACGGAACTCCAACAGCCATTCAGGCTCCCCTTTCTTTGAAGATATGAGCCTGATGATATCCTCATTCAAACCCTTGGGAATGAACTCCTGGGAAATATTTGATTCAAAGCCGTACTGATATTCAGCATTGGCTATATTTTCTATAATTTCGTTATTTTTACTCATCGTAGCGCAAAGTTAAACCATTTTAGGTATTTTTGTAAAAAAATACACGGTTATGAACACAGAATCACTAGAAAAAGGTACTCAAGAGAACAGCTCTGCCCCAAAAAGGACACAAATTAGTGAGATAGGCAAAGTTGCCCTCATAAAGAGGCTTTTTGAAGGTACAAAATACAACAATTCCACAACCCAGAAGTTCGCAGGGCGCATTCCCGACAAAGCAGGCCGCACCAAAGATGTAAACAACTTCATCACTGTGCAGAAGACCATGCTGGAAGGGATAGATTTTGACCTTACATACACCCCTCTCAAGCACCTTGGATACAAGGCTGCACTCCTTGCCCTTGGCGGAATCTATGCAAAATGCTACACCCCACATGGACTCTCATTTTCATTGGGCCTTTCAGCAAGATTCTGTGTAGAGGACGTGGCAGAATTCTGGAGCGGCGTACTTGGAGCATGCAAAGAGCACAACATTGAACAGCTGACCCTTGATTTGGGAGCCTCAATGACAGGGCTCAACATTGCAATCACAGCCTGTGGCCTCCAAAGCGCAAAGACAGCATCTTCCGTACCTGCGGTAGACAACACCTGCCTTCTGTGCCTTACCGGCAACGTAGGAGCCGCATACATGGGCCTTCACGTACTTGAAAGGGAGAAGATTGCCTTCAACCGCATACCTGCAGAGCGCGCAGCAGAATACGTGCAGCCAGACTTGAGCAAATACAAATACATCTTGAGCCAGTACTTGAGCCCGGAAATCAACCCAAAGACTACCGAGCAGTTCAAGGAGGCCAAGCTCTTCCCTGCCTGCGGCTACTTCATAACCAACGGACTTGCGTCTGCCGTAATGGAGCTTTGCCAGGAGCACAACGTGGGAGCCAAGATCTATCTTGCAAAAATTCCAATCGCCTCGCAGACCTTCTCAATGGCAGACGAGCTCAACATGGACGCCATCACCGCAGCCCTCAACGGCGGCGACGACTACAAGTTCCTATTTGCCGTACCGGTACAGGAGCACGAGCGCTTCCACAAGGAATTCCCCAACGTGGACATCATAGGCCACCTCTGCAAGCCTGAAGCCGGGGCCTCACTTGTTACCCCGGAAGGCGCTGAAATTGCCTTGAGGGCACAGGGGTATTAAAAAATTAACGGATTGACACTGGTTCAGGTCAATCCGTTTTTATTTATTCTGGGGCTCCCTATTTCTCTCAAGCACCGTACAAACACTGCCCCAATATACCCACAACGTACACTGCCTACAAACTCACCTCCGCATCAATCCTGTACTCAAGGTTGTGGGCTGTAAGGAAATCCAGCAGGTCTGGATTTACATCTACCTTGAACTTGCGGGAGATGTGCTCTACAGAGTAGCCGTGCTCGTAATCAATCAGGTTGATTGAAAGGCCTTTCTTCCCTTTGTTTCCTTTGA
>CALCHD010000100.1 GCA_937901105.1 uncultured Bacteroidales bacterium
CTTGACAGACAGAACCAAAATCTGTAGTGCTACCATTACACCATATCTCAATGGAAGTGCAAAGGTATGTAAAAATTTTCTATAACCCAAAAAAATCCAAAAAGGCCTGGCCGTAAAGGATGTACAGTATGGTCCATACTCCAAATCTGAGGGCCTTGCCCAAGAAGATGAATATTACGCACTTGGGGAAATTTATTCTGTAGAATCCGAGTCCTATGGCAAAGACATCGCCAATGAACGGAAGCCAGCAGAGCATTGCCATAAATGGGCCGTATTTGTTTATCCTGCTGCGCTGTTTTTCAAGTTTTTCTTTGGATACGTGGAAGTATTTCTCAATCCATTCCCATTTGCCAAGGTATCCCATGCCGTAGGAGGTGAGGCTGCCAAGGCTGTTGCCCAGGGTGGCAACGCAGAATGTTGTGATTGGATCACATCCTGCAACCATTGCCCCAACCAGCAGGATCTCTGCGCTGAACGGTATTACGGTTGCTGCCAGAAAGCATCCAATGAAAAGCCCCACGAGGCCCAAACCTAACAATCCTTCCATTACCTTTTTGCTTTAAAGAAATCTGAAACCATTTTGCCGCATTCATCGGCAAGTATTCCTCCAACTACCTCTGTTTTTGGGTGCATGAGCGATGGGGTGAACTTGGAGTATCCCCTTTTGCTGTCGGGAGCACCATAAACCACTCTCTTTACCTGTGACCAGGCAAGAGCAGCCGCGCACATAGGACACGGCTCCACAGTTACGTATAATGTACACTTGTCCAGATATTTGCCCCCTATTGTAGAGGTTGCCATTGTTATTGCCTGCATCTCGGCATGGGCAGTTGCATCATTGAGGGTTTCGGTGAGGTTGTAGGCTCTGGCAATCACTTTGCCGGCGCATACCACCACTGCCCCAATTGGCACTTCGTCCTTTTCAAGGGCTTTGCGGGCCTCTTTCAGTGCCTCCTTCATGAACAAAATATCGGGATGATTGTTTTCCATAAGTTGAGTTTTGTACAAATGTAGTTATTTTTTGTGTCAATTTGGCAGAAAGGGGATTTGGCACTCATTTTGCCCATATAAAAGGCATAAGACGACAAAAAATTTAAAAAACATAACAACTATGAACATTAAACCATTAGCAGACAGAGTATTGGTAGAGCCAAAAGAGGCTGAGACCAAAACAGCAAGCGGATTGTTTATTCCCGACAACGCAAAAGAGAAACCACAAGAGGGTACAGTATTGGCAGTAGGTCCCGGCAAAAAGGACGAGCCTATGGAGGTAAAAGTTGGCGATACAGTACTTTATGGCAAATATGCCGGTACCGAGGTTCATGCTGACGGCAAATCTTATATTATCATGCGCCAGAGCGATATTTTGGCAACTATCTAATCATTTTAACAGTAAATTATCATGGCAAAAGAGATAAAATTCAATATGGATGCCCGCAACCTTATGAGAGAGGGTGCAGATGCATTGGCAAACGCAGTTAAGGTAACTTTGGGACCTAAGGGCAGAAATGTAGTGATTGACAAGAAGTTCGGAGCTCCTCACATCACTAAGGACGGTGTAACTGTTGCTAAAGAGATTGAGCTTGAGGACAGATTCCAGAATATGGGTGCCCAGATGGTTAAAGAGGTTGCTTCAAAGACCAACGACCAGGCTGGTGACGGTACAACTACCGCTACTGTTCTTGCACAGGCTATCATCAACGTAGGTTTGAAGAACGTTACTGCAGGTGCAAATCCTATGGACCTTAAACGCGGTATTGACAAAGCTGTAGCAGCAGTTGTTGCAAACCTTAAGATGCAGAGTACAGAGGTTGGCGAGGACTACTCAAAAGTTGAGCAGGTTGGTACCATCTCTGCAAACAACGATGCTTTCATCGGCAAGCTTATTGCTGATGCAATGAGCAAAGTGAAGAAAGAGGGTGTGATTACCGTTGAGGAGGCAAAAGGTACTGCAACAGAGGTGAAAGTTGTTGAGGGCATGCAGTTTGACAGAGGTTATATCTCTCCTTACTTTATGACAAATCCAGACAAGATGGAGGCAGTTCTTGAGCAGCCGTACATTCTTGTTACAGATAAGAAGATCTCTTCTATGAAAGACCTTCTTCCAGTTCTTGAGCCAATTGCAAGAGAGGGCAAATCATTGCTTATCATTGCAGAGGATGTTGACGGTGAGGCTCTTACAACTCTAGTGGTTAACAGGCTTCGCGGTACTATCAAAGTTGCTGCAGTTAAGGCTCCAGGCTTTGGCGACAGAAGAAAAGAGATGCTTCAGGATATTGCAACCCTTACAGGTGCAACCGTAGTTTCAGAGGAAAGAGGCTTTACCCTTGAAAGCTGCAACATTGCAATGCTTGGTACTGCAGAGAAAGTTTCTGTAGACAAGGAGAACACTACAATTGTAAACGGCGCAGGCAACAAGGATGCAATTGCAGACAGAGTGGCACAGATCAAGAAACAGATTGAGACAACTACCAGCGATTACGATCGCGAGAAACTTAAAGAGCGTCTTGCTAAAATGGCAGGCGGTGTGGCTGTACTTTACGTTGGAGCTGCTTCAGAGGTTGAGCTTAAAGAGAAGAAAGACAGAGTTGAGGATGCCCTTAACGCAACCAGAGCTGCTGTTGAGGAGGGTATCGTAGCTGGTGGCGGTGTTGCATATATCAGAGCAATCGACTGCCTTAAAGCTGTTAAAGCAGAGAACGATGACGAGCAGACAGGCATCAACATTATTGCTCACGCTATTGAGGCTCCACTTAGAACTATCTGCGACAACGCAGGCGTAGAGGGCAGCGTAGTTATCCAGAAGATCAAAGAGAGTGAGGGCAACTTCGGTTACAACGCACGCACAGAGGTTTACGAGGACCTTCTTGCTGCAGGTGTAATTGACCCTACAAAAGTTAGCCGCGTGGCTCTTGAGAATGCTGCTTCAGTAGCCGGCATGTTCCTTACAACCGAGTGTGTAATTGCAGACAAGGTGGAGGACAATCCAATGCCAATGGCTCCAATGGGTGGCGGAATGGGCGGAATGATGTAATATTCCCCTTCGGTATAAAGCAAAAGGGAGGGATGTTCCGGTTTCGGGGCATCCCTCTTCCTTTTTGACTGTTCCTGAGGAATTTTACTTAATGGATTCCCCAAGAGGTTAAGAGCGTGAACCTCGTTCTGACGCGCTATTTAAGAAGCAGGTGCGCTTAACCCTCATGGCGTACTCTAGGTTAAGTTCGCCAATATGCATTTGAAGTGTACGGAGAGAGGATAGGTGTGCTTAATCTCTTGACAAGTTGCCGCGACACCACTTGTGGCACTAAAACTTGCAGATAATGGACAATATCCTTAACTTGCCGTTACATATTGCCCTTACCGGGGTGAGCATATTGCCCTTAAGGGGTGTGTGCAAGGTTTAAATTATAATTGTCGGGAATATGAAAAGGATGAAGTTTCAGATATTGGCTGTTGCGGTGGCGGCTGTACTTCTTGCTGCTTGTGGCGGCGGTAATGGTGCCGGTAATGGTGCCGGGGGCAACAGGAGTTTCAACAAGAATTGGATTAGAGGTTCTTTTCCTATGGCTTCAATACCTATGTATATGAATGATCAGGAGGAGGTTACGAAATATATGGCGCAGAATTTCTGGGATAATTTCTTTAGAATTGAGATTGATGGCAAAGAGGAGGGAGATGCGGTGCATGGGGTGTATGAGAATTCGTTTGAGAGCGCTTTTGGAAGATATGCAATGCTGGCTTCTATGGTAGGAGCGCAGGAGATGGAGGCTTCAATTGCAGTGTTCTTTCATAATCTGGATTCTTTGGCTTTGAATGGTGAGAGGAGGCCGCTGCTTAAGGTTATGGAGCTTATGGAGAAGTATTTCTACGACCCTAATTCTCCGGTGCTTGATGAGGAGATGTATTTGAGTGCACTGGAAGGGATTCTTGCCTGCAAATCGCTTTCTGATACAGACAAGATGCAGTATGAGTACCAGCACAGGATATGTTCGCTAAATAGAACCGGAACACCGGCGTCAGATTTCAAGTTCAGGCAGATGGCGGCGGGCGGCAAGATGAAGGACGGCAGCCTTTATGACATTAAGGGAGATTATACCCTTATTTTCTTCAATAATCCGGGATGCCATGCCTGTGGGGAGATTCTGGAGGCGATTGTGAATTCACCGGTGAAGGATATGGTTTCCGGCGGCAAGGTAAAGGTTCTGGCAATGTATATTGATGAGGATCTTAAGGGCTGGAGGGAGAACCGCAACAAGTTCCCGCAGGAGTGGATATACGCCCACGACCACAATATGATTTTAAGGGACAACAATATCTACGGGTTGAGGGCAATCCCGAGCATGTATCTGCTGGATAAAGAAAAACGGGTGATCCTGAAGGATGCACCCGTTGGCAAGGTTATTTCTTATCTGCTTGAGCAGACTATTTGATCTCCATAATTGCCTCTGAAATGTTGATCATGAAGTCACCTACGTGCTCGCACTCATTTACAAGATCCATGTAGTAAACACCGGTAAGGTAGTTGTAGCTCTTGTTCTCAAGGTTAAGAAGGTGCTCCTCCTTAAGGTTGTTGCGGTATTCGTTGATGTCCTGCTCAATATCCTGTGCATTGGCAATGTCATTGATCTGGGTGTAGCCCTTCTCAAGGTTGTAGATCATTGCCTCAAAGCCTTGGGTAAGAAGGTCCATCATGTAGTTGAGCTTCTTAACCATACCCTCGTCAAATTTCATGCTGTGGATATTGCGGCGCTGAAGGATACGTGCTACGTTGAATCCTGAATCACCAATGCTCTCAAGCTCGCTGATGATCTTGTACATGGCCTGGATTCTGCGGGCAGACTCCTCACTGATTACACCGTCTTTAACCTGATCAAGGAATTTTGCAATCTCCAGCTCAATGCGGTCTGTTACCTGCTCATAGTGCTCAAGTTTCTTGTATAGAGCATCAAATTTTTCTGGATCAGTCTCATTGATTGCATTTTTTGCGTATACATACTGTCTGCGGCAGATGTCTGCGTAGTGTACAATCTCTTCCTTCGCCTGGTTAAGTGAAAGCTCTGCAGTGCTCAACATACCGCCCTGGATATACTGCAAGCGGAATACCTCTTCCTCTTTCTTGCCTTTGATAAGCTTGGTAACCAAAGTTGCAATCTGGTTGGTGAACCATACAAGGATAAGGGTGTTGCAGATGTTGAACAATGTATGAACCATTGAAATTGCATACAGTACAGAGTTGGATGAAGCGCCAGGTACAAGAGGGTTGTCCAAGCCCATTGCCATGATGATTTTTGATACAAGGCCAAGGAACGGATGGAACAGGATAAGGCACCATAGAACTCCAAATACGTTGAATACAGAGTGGCCCATGGCAGCTCTTCTTGCAGAAACGTTTGCTACCGATGCTGCGATGTTTGCTGTAATGGTTGTTCCAATGTTCTCTCCAAGAACCATTGCAGCACCCATCTCAAACGGAATCCAGCCGTTGTTGCACATTACAAGGGTAAGGGCCATGGTTGCACTTGAAGACTGCAGTACAATGGTAAGGATTGTACCTATAAATACGAACATGATTACAGATCCGAACCCGTAGTTTGTCCACTGCTGAAGGAATGCAAGCACCTCTGGAGAGTTCTGCAGGTCAGGGACAGAGGATTTAAGGAAACTCAAGCCCAGGAACAGCAAAGAGAAGCCGATGATAAGCTCACCAATTGATTTTTTCTTTTTGGCCTTGCACATCATGAATGCAAAGCCGAATGCTATAAGTGGGATTGCAAGTACTGCAATGTCTGCTTTAAAGCCAAGTAGAGAAATCAGCCATGCTGTAAATGTTGTACCGATATTGGCACCCATGATTACACCAATAGACTGGACCAAAGAGAGCAATCCGGCGTTAACAAAGCTCACTACCATAACGGTGGTGGCACTTGAAGACTGGATTACAGCGGTAATGAATAGTCCTGTGAGAATTCTGGATACTGAATTTGAGGTCATGGCTGCAAGGATGTTTCTCAACTTGTCTCCGGCAACCTTCTGAAGAGCCTCACTCATGAGGGTCATACCGTAAAGGAACAGACCCAAAGATCCCAATAGGGTTAGAATGTTAAAGACTGCGTCCATTTTAGTGAAAAGTATTTGTTTTATGAATACAAATATAAATCTAAAAATTGAGGAGTTAAAGAAACAGATGAATATTTGTTATATTCGCAACAATAACTTAACAATTCCCCATTTAAATATCCCCAATGAAACGCTTTAGTGTAATTTCCGGTGTGGTTTTCCTTGCAGTATTCCTGTTTTCGCACACACTTCAAGGCCAGTATGTGGTTAATGGAGGGGTGAGCCATAAGGTGAAATGGATGCAGGCGGGAGGCAATTCCTATAATGTGATATATCCAAAAGGGGCAGATTCCCTGGCATTGAGGTATCTGTGGCTGCTGGAGCAGAGCAGGAGGGATGTAATGCTGGGCCTTGGCGGGATAGAGCCGGCCAGGCTCCCGGTTGTGCTGTATAACAGTACAATGCACAGCAACGGAATGGTAGTGTGGGCTCCAAAGAGGATGGAGCTGTATACACTTCCAATGCAGCAATAAAGAGTTCTTTTTTGGTTTTATACCGATAGTATAACGGACCGCGAGCAGCGTCATGTAGGGCAGATGTCCCATTTTACCAGGGGGATATACAAGCTGGGGTCATTCCTCATAGGGGAACAGGCCCCATCCGTAGGTGTGGGCATTTATCCTTCCCGATGGTTTCTTGAGGGTGATGCCGTAGTGGCCGAGACCGAGCTCTCACGCTCCGGCAGGGGACGTACGGCAGAATTCATGGAGTACTACAGGGCAGCCTTCCTGGAGGGGGACTTCAGGAACTGGGCAAGGTGGAAGCTGGATTCATACAGATATTATACTCCCGACAGATATACATTCGGATACCTTATAGGAAGTACAATCAGATACCGGACCGGAAACTATGACTATGCAGGGGAGCTGCTGCCTCTTATGGTGAAGAATTTCTATAATCCCAATGTGAGGGACTATACATATGAGAAAGTTGCAGGGCACGGTCCCAAATGGTACTTTTACCACGGCCAGGAGATGATGGCCGGATATTGGAAAGATGAAATGGAGCGGAGGGGTACCCTTACGCAGCACGAAGATCTGCTGGTAGAAGGTGAAAGGAACTGGCGGGAATACCTTTCTCCAGTAAAGGTTGGGCCAGACAGCCTGGTATATATAAAGCATTCGTACAGCAGTCCGGCACAGCTGGTGCTGGTGACAGGCGGCAAGGAGCGGGTGCTCAAGGGGATATCCTCTTATGTGACCTCCATAAAAAGTGACGGGAAGAAACTTTGGTTTACAGACAAAGTTGCAGATGCCAGGTGGAGCAATCAGGTATATGGAGACATTTACAGCTATAGCTTTGAGACCGGCAAGGTAGAGAGGCTTACCCGCAAGCAATATTATGCGTATGTGGTTCCGCAAGGCAATGGAAAGGGGCTGGCAGCCGTCTCGTATTATCCTCAAGGGGGGAGCGCAGTTGAGCTGCTTGATGCAGCAACCGGCAATGTGACAGAGACTTATATGGCTCCGGACGGTGGGCAGATTACATATGTGGCAGAGCTTGGCGGCATTCTGTATGCCCTTTGCATTACAGAATCCGGCGTAGGGCTCTATGGTCTCAAAGGGAATGGGTGGCGCAGGGAGATTGACGGAAAGTATTCTGTGATGGAGGAACTTGGAAGTGACGGGGATGTCCTTTATTTCCTTTCAGATATGGATGGTGTGAGGAATGTATACACCTATTCGCCCCAAGCCAAGGTGCTTGCAAGGGCTACAAATGCTAAATATGGAGCTGCAGCCCCATTGGTTGCCGGCGGCAAGGTGTATTACTCTGACCTGCGTGTAGCGGGGAGGGAGCCGGTAGCAGCCAGCCTTGCACAGGTGAGGGAATGCGGTTCGGAGTTTGCTCCTGTGCTTGAAAACGGCGAAATCAGGGGCGCCTACAGATTTTTTGTAGCCGATGTGCTTTCAAGGCAGGCGCAGCAGGCCATCAGTCAGAAAGGCACAGAGGACAAGATCCATTATGAAGAATTTGCTGCATCGGTAAAGCCCCAAAGGTACAGCCGTCTTGGGCATCTGTTCAGAATCCATTCATGGGCGCCGCTTTACTATAATGTGGACAAAATCATGAGCACAGATTATGATGACCTTTATGACGTTGTCTCTTTGGGCGCAACAGTGTACTCGCAGAATACTTTGGGTACTGCTGTAACAATGTTGGGGTATTCCTATAGTAAGGGACGCAATGCGGGGCATTTCAAGATGACATATTCCGGACTGTATCCTGTGCTGGAGGTTTCTGCAGATGTTACGGCGGGGCAGAAGGACTATTATAGGATATATCTGGAGGATGCAGAGCTCAAATTAGGGCATACGGTTGTGGATGAGCCTCTTGTTGAGGTTAGGGCAAAGGCGTATCTCCCTATAAATTTGTCGGGAAAAGGGTGGCATAGGGGATTGGTTCCCATGCTTCAGTGGGAGTTTATGAATACATCCTTTTATAGTTATGAGACAGATAAATATCATAAGACCAATACGGTAACGGCTGCTGTGAGGTATTACAGGGAGAGGGAGAGGGCCCGTTCTGGGGTTTACCCGCGGTTTGGATATGGTGGAATGGCTGTGTGGAGAGGGATGATTGATATGAGGGAGAATTTCGGTTCGCAGGCGGCACTGGACCTTTACGGATATTTGCCTGGATTTGCTGCAACTCATGGAATAAAGCTTTCTCTGGAGATGCAGAGGCAGTTCAACAGCGGCAAGATTTTCAATATATCCAATTTGGTTGATATGCCTAGGGGGTATGAGGATGATGTGTTTGGAGAGAGATATGTTAAGGGAGGCGTGGACTATGCTTTTCCTATATATCTGGGTGATACCCGGTTTTTAAGAGTGGCACATCTCAAGAGGATGAGGGTTATTCCGTATCTGGATTATGCGATGAATGTTGTGGAAGGTTCGCAGCAGGATAAAAGGGTAGGGATGTATTCTTATGGAGCGGAGGCATTGGTTGATTTTGCCCCATGGACAGTAGGAATAGAGCTCTCGCTTGGGGTGAGATATTCAAGGAACGGCAATGACGGAGGGATAAAGGTCCCTGCAAATAACTGGCAGGTATTTCTCTCTACAGACCTCTTCTGATTTTCTGGGCCATGCTTTTCCCTACAACCGCTTCAATCTCTTCCAGTGAGGCGGCCTTCAGTCTTTTTACGCTCTTGAAATGCTGCAGGAGCTTCTGCTGTGTGGCTTCGCCAACCCCTTTAATCTGCAGCAAAGTTGAGGTTATCTGGTTCTTGGTCCGTTTTTCCCTGTGGTGGGTTATGCCAAAGCGGTGGGCTTCATCCCTCAAGTGCATGAGGAGTTTCAGGGCAGGGGAGTTCTTGTCCAGAAAAAGTGGAGTGGGGTCGTTGGGAATCATAATCTCCTCCAGCCTTTCGGCAATGCTTATTACCTCTATGTGGCCGTATTTCTGAAAGTTGGGGTGCGGTGCGTTCCCGGGCCTGTCGCTCAAGAGCCCAAGGCTGCTCAATGCGTCATAGGCAAAATGGAGCTGTCCGCGTCCTCCATCTATCAGAATCAGCTGCGGCATCTCTCCCCCCTCTTCAATAATTCTGGAGTAGCGGCGGTGCACAACCTCGTACATGGATGCGTAGTCGTTGGCCCCTACAACAGTCTTTATGTTGAAATGGCGGTAGTCGCGTTTGCTAGGTTTGCCGTTCCTGAATACTACGCATGCTGCTACAGGGTTGGTTCCCTGTGTGTTGGAGTTGTCGAAGCATTCAATATGCATTGGAAGCCTCTCCATAAGCAAGGCGTCTTTCAGGGCAATGAGGGCACGGTTTTTCCCCTCTTCCGGATCTTTGATTTCCTCCTGCTTCATCTGCTGGAACATGAATGCCTTGGCGTTTTTGGTGCAGAGTTCAAGCAGGTTGAGCTTGTCTCCCTTTAGCGGTACGTGGATGTTCTTGCCAAAAGAGAGATTGTCGGGAAGAAATGGGACAAGTATCTCTACTGCCCTGCGCTGCTCTTCTTTCTGGAGAATCTGGTAGATCTCCTGCATGAAGCGGGTGAGGACAGCCTCCTTCTCCTCCTCAATGTTCAGCTTGAAGTGCATATTGAGGGCCTGGATGATGCATCCTCCGTTCAGCCTGAAGAAGTTGCCGAATGCATTGCCTTTTTCAAATACAATAGAGAATACATCTGTATCGGTGATGCTCGGGTGTACGATAAGGGATTTGCTGTAGTGGTTCTGCAGCAGTTCCATTTTTTCCTTGTACTCCTGCGCCTTTTCAAATTCCATTGCAGCGGCATGTTCCTGCATCTTTTTGCGGTACTCCCGTATAAGTTCGCCTGTATTGCCGCGCAGGATCTCCCTTACACCCTGAATCTGTGCGTTGTATTCCTGTTCTGAAATCTCCCCCACGCATGGGCCGTAACATTTCTTTATGTGGATATTGAGGCACGGCTTGAATCTCCCGTTGGCTATTGAGAGGGAGTTGAGGGCCAGCTTGCAGTTGCGGAGCTTGAAGAGGGAGTTTATGAGGCCGATAAGGCTGTGGGCATGCTGAACGGAGCTGTACGGGCCAAAATATTGCGATCCGTCCCTTACAAAGTTCCTGGTAAGGAATACTCTGGGGAATGGCTCGTTCTTGATGCATATCCACGGATAGCTCTTGCCGTCTTTAAGCAGGATGTTGTATTTGGGCTGGTACTGCTTTATGAGGTTGTTCTCAAGGAGCAGTGCGTCCTGTTCGCTTTCCACTACAGTGTGCTGTACATCTGCAATCCTGGAAACCAGCACTCTAGTCTTTGCTGTAAGGTTCTCTTCCTTTACAAAATACTGCTGCACCCTTTTGCGCAGGCTCTTGGCTTTTCCAATGTAGATGACGGTGCCGGAAGCATCCAGAAAGCGGTATACTCCTGGTTCCAGCGGAAGGATTGATATTTTCTCCTTAAGCGTCATTTCCATTAGATTTTTTTCCTATCTTTGTATTTAATGTGACTATACGATGGGTACAAAATTAATCAATAAATCTGAAGTAAAGAACGCAATTAAGGTAAAAGGGTTTGCAGGTGATATCCTGGCGTCAGCCCTTATGCGTATATTGGGGCTGGAGAAGGTAAATGAGATCTATAGCCACATAAAGCCTTATGAGGGAATTGAGTTTGCGGACAAGCTCATTGAGCATATGAATGTAACCGTTGACTATATTCCCGACGAACTGGAGTATCTTCCCAAAGACCAGCCGTTCATCATAGTTTCAAATCACCCGTTCGGGGCGATTGACGGCATTATAATGTTGAGCATTTTGGGCAAGAAAAGGCCTGACCTGAAAATTCTTACAAACTTTCTTCTTTCATATATCCCCAATTTGAGCGGAAATTTCTTTCCGGTGAACCCGTTCACCGACCGTCCTGGAATGAAGAGCAGCCTCAAGGGGCTGAAGATGGCCAAGGAGCACCTTCTTTCCGGTGGTGCGCTTGGACTGTTTCCGTCGGGAGAAGTGTCATCAAATGCAAACAAGGAGAGGGTTGTAAAGGATATCGACTGGCAGAATTCCATCATTAAGCTGATCAAGGGTGCCAAGGTGCCTGTTGTGCCGCTGTATTTCGACGGGGGCAATTCAAGGCTGTTCCATCTTATGGGCAAGGTGAACCCTTATTTGAGGACCGCCAGACTCCCTTATGAGCTGTTCAACAAGGAGGGCAAGACAATATCGTTCAGGATAGGCAAGCCTATCATGCCGGCAGAGTTTGAGGAATTTATAGATATGACCAAGATGGGCAGGCATCTGTGGAACAGGACCTATGCCCTTGAGGCCAATTGTGCGGCAGACAGCGCTGCTGCAAAGGGAAGTGATGAGAAGCTGGATCCGATAGCGCCACATGCGGAGGCAAGTGCGCTGGAGAAGGAGATTGCGGCAATTGAAAAGGACAAGCTGTTTGATGTTGGCGCCTATTGCTGCTATTTGTCAAAGGCAGAGGATATTCCGTCCTTAATGCATGAGATTGGAGTGTGCAGGGAGGAGACATTCAGGGCTGTAGGAGAGGGAACCGGAGGATGTATAGATACCGACAAGTATGACTCATATTACAGGCATCTGGTTTTGTGGGACAGGGAGAAGAGCAGGCTGGTTGGTGCATACAGGTTTGGAATGGGAGAGGAGATTATGCAGAAATATGGAATAGGCGGATTCTATTCCAATACATTGTTCAGATACAAGAAAAGCTTTACGGGACATCTTTCACAGGCAATGGAGCTGGGCCGCTCTTTTGTTGTGCCGGAGTGCCAGAAAGACCCGTTGGCCCTTATGCTGCTTATCAAGGGCATAATGTATACTCTTATAAAGAATCCGCAGGTGCGCTACCTGATAGGTCCGGTAAGCATAAGTGCCTGGTATCCTTATTTCTACAGGAGCCTTATGGTACATTATCTTGAGAGTAAGCAGTCATTGCCGCACTTGAAGAAGCATGTCTCTCCAAAGACACCGTTTGAGCCTGATTATCATAGGGTGAATGTGGATGAGCTTATGGAGGGGAGAATGGATTCCCTTGAGAGGTTCGACCGCTTCATGTTCAAATTGAGCAACGGAAATTACAGGCTTCCAACACTTCTTAAAAAATATATTAAGCTTAATGCCAGAATCTTGGCATTTAATGTAGATCCGGATTTCAATAACTGTGTAGACGGCCTTATTATGGTGGATGTGCTTGAGATTCCTAAAGGGGAGATAGATGCCCTTTCAAAGGAGTTTGATGACAAGCAGCAGCTGTACAGCAGATTTGGAATAAAGGAATAGCAGGAAATTTTAAGGTACAGGATCATATCCGCTTCCGCCCCATGGGTGGCAGCGGAGTATTCTTTTTATAGAGAGGTAAAGCCCTTTTAAGGGGCCGTGCTTGCGCAGTGCTTCAAGTGCATACGCAGAGCAGGTTGGTGTAAAGCGGCAGCATGCCGGTTTCAGAGGTGAGATGCATATCTGGTAGAATCTTACCAGAAGGATGAAGGGGTAAGAGAATATTCTTTTAAGAATTGCTTTCAGACTGTTGTGCTCCATCTTTTTTATCCCCTTTGGTTTTCCCTTTTGTTGTCAGAACCAGGATTTCCTTTACCTTTTCCTCTATGTAGGAGAACTCCTTTATATCTTTGGATACATAAACAAAAAGGATATTGGTCCTGCATCCTTGAGGTGCGGCCAATATCTCTTTGTTGAGCCTGTAGCTCTCCCTTATCCTTCTTTTAAGAAGGTTTCTTTTTACAGCCCTCTTGAAGTTCCTCTTTGGGACAGAGACCATTATGGCATTTGGAGCCTGGGTGCCTTCTTCCTCAATGGAGATGTTCTGGTACACCACTTTAAAGGGGTAGTGGAAAAAAGTCTCCCCCTTTTTCATGAGTGACTGTATCTCGCTGAATGAGCATAGGCGCTCATTTTTCTTTAATGAGGCAGGCATGACAAATTATTTGTTCTCCTTCTGCAGGTGAAGCATAAGTGCTTTTGCAATTGAAGGAGCTTCTGGTGTTGGGGCAGTTATGTCTACATTAAGGCCGGCTCCGGCAACAGCTTTTGCGGCGGCAGGGCCGAATGTTGCAATCTGAAGCCCGTTCTGCTTGAAGTCTGGGAAGTTCTCCAACAGAGACTTCACGTCAGATGGGCTGTAGAATACTGCAACCTGGTATTTTGAAAGGTCCATCTCTTTAAGGTCGCTGTAGATGGTCTTTACAAAGGCAGCACTCTCAAATTTGAATTTTGTCTTTGAGAATAGCTTGTGCAGGTCTCCCTTTACATTGTCGGCTGTTGCAGCAATAAGGAACTTCTCGTCTTTATGCTTGCTGCCTATAGTGTCAATGATAGAAGCGGTTGTGCCGTTTCCAAAGAAGATTTTTCTTTTGCGGAAAACGATATGCTTCTGAAGGTAAACAGCTGTAGCCTCCGAGTTGCAGAAATACTTCATTGTCTCTGGCACAGTAATCCTCAACTCCTCGCATAATTTGAAAAATGCGTCGATAGTTGTCTTTGCTGTAAACACAATTGCTGTAAAGTCAAGGATATTGATCTTTTGAGCCCTGAATTCTTTTGCATTCAGCGGCTCAACCTTGAAAAAAGGGAAAAAATCAATGTTTACGTTGTGTTTTGAGATAAGATCTGTGTAAGGATTGCTGGCCTGTGGGGCTGGCTGTGAAATTAATATATTTGTGATTTTCATATCTAACTAGCTGAAATTGAGGTATAATAGCATTACTATAGGCAAAATTTCAAGGGTGCAAAGGTATAAAATATAGAAAAAAGGAGAAAATCCTTTTGATATAAAAATGCGAAAAATTGAAAAAAAGTATAGGGCCATTACCGGTAACAGGCTGAAAATGATGCAGTAACGCATACTTCCCATTGGTACGGAAGGGATGGATTTTATTGTAAAAAAACAAAAAAGTATTACAAAATACCATAAAGTGGCATAAGTGCAGCTTATTTTGTGTATGAGTTTTATGGAGTAGTTGCTGTTTACCCACGCCAAGAACTGCAGGATGAGTTTCCTTGCAATGAAAAAGAGGGTGATGAATCCCAGGATTCCGGCAAATCTTACCGGAAGCGTGTAGCTGTATCCTATTATCTCTGTTGCATATGCAATGTTGGCAAAGACAAAGGAGCAGCAGAGCGTAAGGAAGACGAATGCCGTGTTCCTGCATACCTGGAGATTGGACTGGCTCTCTATCTCCAGCAGCCTCTTGTGGCTGGTAAGGGCGCCTGCTATAATTGCAAATCCTTCCAGTATGCGCCTGTGGGCAATTATAAGGAATCCCACAAGTGCTATGATGATGAAAAAGTTGGTGATGTCCCTGAACGGGTCACCCAGAGATATGCCTGCAGGCACCTCTATTTCATTGAGGGCAATGTAGCTTTCCCTCCACAGTTCCTGTATGGGGCGTGTTTCTGCCTGCAGCATCAGCATAGTTTTCAATTTCCTCTTTTGGCCTTGTATCCCAAGCTTGTAAGGATGGCTGTGATTTTATCTCTCTGGTCTCCCTGCACAAGTATCTCTCCATCTTTTACAGAGCCGCCTACACCGCATTTGGTCTTGAGGGTCTTGCCAAGGTCTTCAAGGTCATCTTCCTTGCCTATGAACCCTGATACTACAGTAACCTGTTTCCCGCCTCTTCCTTTTCTGTCAATTGCCACTATAAGCTTCTGGTCTTTAGGGGCAAGTGTCTCTTCCTCAACAGCCTCTTCCTGCTCAAACTGAAAGTTCGGGTTGGTGGAAAAGACCATTCCAAGTCTGCTTTTCCAATCGTTGTTAGCCATAATAAATAATAGTTGCACGGATTTTGCTGCAAAGTTAGTACATTTGTAGTTTTAACAGGAAATTTTTGAATTATTATATGAATCTGAAGAAGTTCAACAGGCTGAACAATATCATTTCCATTGTTATATTGTTCATCGCATCATTTACTTATCTCTCAACCATAGAGCCTACAGTAAGCTTTTGGGATTGTGGAGAGTTTATTGCATCATCATACAAGCTTGAGGTGGGACACCCCCCAGGAAACCCGGTATTCCAGCTTATTGCCAGGTTCTTTACCCTTTTTGGAGGTCCGGAGGATGCTGCAATGTGGGTAAATGTAATGAGCGCAATGTGCTCAGCATTCACTATTTACTTCCTTTATCTTACAATTGTACATCTTGGCAGAAGAATTGTTGAGAAAAGCAGGGGAGCATTGGATTTCCCTTCTGCAATTGCAGTTTATGGCGCTGGTGCAGTTGGTGCATTGGCATATACATTCTCCGACACATTCTGGTTCTCGGCCGTTGAGGCAGAGGTTTATGCCATGTCTTCACTGTTTACGGCAGTGGTGTTCTGGGCAATGTTGAGATGGGAGGAGGAGTGTCACCGCCCTTATGCCAACAGATGGATAGTGCTGATTGCCTTCCTTATGGGTATCTCAATAGGAGTGCATCTGCTGAACCTCCTTACAATTCCGGCCCTTGTATTCATTTATTATTATAAGAAGTACGAGGTTACAACCAAAAGGACTGTAATGGTTCTTTTGCTGTCGGGAGTAATATTGGCATCAATCCTTTATGGAATCATCCCTTACCTTCCAAAACTTGCTGCGTATGCAGACCTTATGTTTGTGAACGGATTCGGCCTTCCAATGAATACAGGAGCGGTGATCTTTGTACTTGCGGTGATTGCTGCGGGTTTCTGGGGAATCTATTATACTTACAGACACAAGAAGGTACTGCTCAATACCATTCTTCTTTGTGCCACCCTTATTGTTGTAGGCTACACTACTTTTGCGGTTGTGGTTATCCGCTCAAGCGCCAACACCCCTACCAACGAGTACCAGCCTGACAACATGTTTACCCTTGTAAGGTATATCGGACGTGAGCAGTATGGAAGCAATCCGCTTGTGTATGGAGAGACTTTTGCGTCGGAGTACAATGACGTAAAGACACCGGAGTATTATAATGTCTTGGATGACAAATATGTAAAGGTTGACGGACCTTCTGTTCCTGTGTATCCTTCAAACCAGAAGATGTTCTTTACAAGAATGTGGAATGCTGGTGTAGGTGACAATTATGTACCGTTCTACCAGATGTATACAGACGGCAAGGGAAAGAGTGTCCCTGGCGCAAAGTACAAGTTCCCTTATATGAAGGACAATCTTGAGTATTTCTTTGATTATCAGGTGGACTTCATGTATTTGAGATATTTTATGTGGAACTTTGCGGGTAGGCAGAATGACCTTCATGCTACAGTTCCGGGAGACAAGATTAAAGGAAACTGGGAGAGCGGCATAGGGTTCATTGACAAGATGAGGCTAGGTGACCAGAGTGAAGGCCCTGATTATCTTGTAAACAGCAAGGCAAAGAACCACTATTATTTCTTGCCTCTTATTCTTGGACTTATAGGCCTGTTCTATCAGCTGAAGAAGGACAAGCGCAACTGGACAGTTACAATGCTTCTGTTCATTCTTACAGGAATTGCAATTGTTGTATACCTCAACCAGCCACCAATGCAGCCTCGTGAGAGGGATTATGCATATGCGGGATCTTTCTATGTGTTTACCATCTGGATTGGACTAGCGGTGATGTGGATGGCGGATCTTCTTGAGAAGACCCTAAAGAACAGGAGTGTGTGCGGAGCAATTGCAGCAGCAGCATGTGTGCTTGTTCCTGTGCAGATGGCATGCGAGAACTGGGATGACCATGACCGCAGCAACAGATATACAGTAAAGGAGCTGGCAAGCAACTATCTTAACACATTGGATCCTAATGCCATACTTGTAACTCACGGAGACAATGACACATTCCCTCTATGGTACATCCAGGAGGTGGAAGGTGTAAGGACCGATGTGAGGATAATGAATACCTCCCTTATGGGAACAGACTGGTATATAGACCAGATGCAGAACAGGACTTACGAGTCTGATCCTGTGAATTTCTCAATTCCCCGCAAGCAGTATCTGTATGGAACAAATGATTATGTGCAGATATACGACAGATTCAACGGCGAGACAATGTTGGGCACACAGGTTATGGATATTTTCAGGAATCCTAAAATTGTCATCCCGATGAATGACGGCAAGAATCATGACTACATTGCGGCATCCAACATCGCAATCCCTGTAAATAAGGAGAATGTGGCAAAATATGGCATTGTGGCTCCAGAGGATATGGATAAAGTTGCAGATACAATTGTATTAAAGCTTAAGGACAAGGGATTCTTGAACAAGACCGAGCTTATGATTCTGGATTTGCTATGCAACTATCAGTGGGAGAGACCTGTCTATTTCCTTCAGATGGGCGGAGATTTGAATATAGGAATCAAGGACTATCTGCAGTACGACGGATATGCGTACAAGCTTGTTCCATTTGCCACCAATGTAAGCAAGGGTGATGTTGTGTCACAGGCAGATCCAAGGCTGTATGACAGAATTATGAATACATACCAGTGGAAGAGCCTTTCAAATCCTGATATGCATGTGGATTACCAGAACCTGCTTACATTCAATAACCTTATGTCTCCTAGAGACTTGATGACCAACTGTGCCAAATGGCTTGTGGCAAGAGGTGAGAACCAGAAGGCAATAGAGGTTCTTGACAAGATGCAGGAGGTAATGCCGACAAGTGTATTCCCGTTGAATACATCTGTAATCTCATCACTTACAGAGCGTGCCGTGATGGATGCCATATCGGTGTACATTGCTGCAGGTGCTCCAGACAAGGCAGAGCAGCTGGCAGATGCGCTGGTTGCAGAGAGTGAGGACGGTATAGCACTGTTTGGCGCTGAATATATGGGAGACTTCCTGGCTTCGGAAGATCTTCAGCGCAATCTGTACTACATCTATATGATTGCAGATATCTTTGAAAAGAGCAATCAGCCGGAACTGGCAAAAAAATATTCAGATAAGGTTGCCCTATATCTGAAATAGAAGAAGCTGTTCAATAAATTGGGGATCATTATGTAGGCGGGGAACTTTGTTCTGTCCGCCTACTTTTCCTCTCTGGCGCATCCATTTGAGGAATGTGCCGGGCTTGAGGGTTATGAGCTCAAGCTGGAGCATTGTGGCGTTGCCGGCCCTTTTGGCTTCATAATCGGAGTTTACGGCTGTAAGGCACTTGTCGAGTGTGGCAGCAAATGCATTGAGGTCTGCGGGCGGTACAGCAAACTCCACGGCCCACTTGTGGTATCCTTTTGTTGCTTGGGAATTTTCTTCAAGTTTCATGAAGGCCGGTGCTACAGTAAATTCAGCAACACTGCAGTGGCACTCCCTGCAGGCCATAGCCAGTGCCTGCTCGGCATTTGATATCATCAGCTCCTCTCCAAAGGCATTAATGCAGAGCTGTGTCCTTCCTGTTATTATTATCCTGTGGGGGTATGTGGAGACAAACTGCACGCAGTCACCTATGAGGTATCTCCATAGCCCTCCTATGCTGGAAATTACAATGGCATAGTTTACACCTGTCTCAACTTCATCCAAAGTAGGGATTTCAGTCAGTTTTCCCTGCAGTACATCGTCCAGTATATTCATCGGGATGAATTCATAGAAGATGCCATTGTTCACTGTGAGCAGCATCCCTTTCTGAGATTCGTCATCCTGGAATGCAAAATACCCCTCGGAGGCGTTGTAGTTCTCCAGGTAGTGCATTGTGTCCATTGGGATGAGTTTCTGGAACAGCGGCCTGTACGGCTCAAATCCTGTTCCTCCATGCATGAACAGTTCCATGTGCGGCCAAACCTGTGAGATGTCGCGCTTGCCTGTGTATTCAAGTATTTTGTTGAGCAGCATGAGGTTCCAGCTTGGCACGCCGGAGAAATTTGTCACTTTTTCATTTGTGCACTCCCTGCAGATTGCCTGCAGCTTCTGCTCAAAGTCTCCAATCAGGGCTGTGTCTCTGCCTGGGGTGCGTATAAGCTCAATTATTGCAGGAGAATTTTTAAGCAGCAGGGCAGAGAGGTCTCCGCTGTAGATTTTCCCTGATTTGTCGGGAACAACGCTCCCCCCAAGAGTGAGGGCCTTGCCTTTGAAGATGCCGGTATTGGGGTTGGCCTCTACAAAGCTGGCCAGCATTCTCTTGAATCCTCCGTAGTGGGTAACCTGAAGGGATTCGCGGGATACCGGTATATACTTGCTCTTGCTGGAGCTTGTACCGCTGGATTTTGCAAAGGTTTTCACCTTGGTGTTCCACAATACATAATCCTCCCCTGCAAGCAGGCGGCTTATATATGGCTGTAGGGCGTTATAGTCCCTTATAGGAACCTTCTTCTGAAAATCCTTTATACTCTTTATCCCATCCATGCCGTGTTCTACGCCAAATGCACTGCCGGCACCGTTCTCAATAAGGTGCCTGAACCACTTGTGCTGGAATGGCATAGGGCTTTTTCTGCTCATCTCAAGCTCTTTGAGCAGATTGTGGGAGTATTTGAGGAATATGTAATTTATAAGGTTCATCAGCCGTCAAATGAAAATCTGGTGCAATATATCCAACGATTTTATTATCTACAAGAGATACATATATTTCTTTATTTTGAAGCAAAGAACTTCGCGCTTCTGATTGCCAGTCTGTTTTTCTATTTCTATGGAGAGCCTGTTTATACCCTTTTGATGGTCGCAACTGTGGTCGTGAACTACATTGCAGGTCTTCTTATCGACAAATTCAGAGGTACCATTTGGTCTAAAGTAACCCTTTGGGCAAGTGTGATTCTGAGCCTTGGCTCCCTGGGTTTCTTTAAGTATTCCGATTTCTTTATCTCGAATATCAATTCCTTGTTCAACGGTGAGATCGGCCTTCTGAAGCTTGCGCTTCCCATCGGTATCAGCTTCTATACCTTC
>CALCHD010000101.1 GCA_937901105.1 uncultured Bacteroidales bacterium
CTATATCCAGTTGAATGACCTTATCCAGACACAGGAGATGAGGGGAGACCAGATGGTGAAATATGCCCTTATAGAGAAGCACACCAGGTTTGCCCTGCCGTTTGCAGCGTTTATCCTTACTGTTATAGGTGTATCCCTGTCATCGCAGAAAAGGAGGGGAGGCATAGGTATGAACATAGGTATAGGAATAGCATTGAGCTTCTCTTATATTCTGTTCTTGAGGTTCAGCCAGATGTTTGTCCATACAGATACATTGCCGCCATTCGTGGCCCTGTGGCTCCCTAATGTGATATTCGCTGTCATTGCTGTAGTGCTGTACAGAATGGCACCAAAATAGAAATCAATAAAGCATAAAAAGAAGTACCGGTGCACTGTGGCTGAATTCAAGGGAGAAGTTTTCTCCTGTTGATTCGTTCAGTGTGCCGCTCCACCAGAATTCAAAGGTAGCGTTGTCTGTAGGATAGCGCAACCCGTCCGACTTTATTCTCAACGTATTGTCAAATGATATTATGGAGATCTGCTGTCCCGGGCGGCAGCTGCGGGTAAAGGAGTTGTAGTGCGGGGTAAATGTTCCGTGGTCCGTAACAATGTCAACGCTGATTCCGCCGTGCATCAGATTATAGAAGGGGGCAATCCTTTTTCCTGTGTTTTTGGTATACTCCATAAGGAGTGAGATGTTTCCCAGGGTGTGGTCTTCCCTTCCTCCGGTTGTTCCAAGGATATGGATGTCAGCACAGCACTCTTCAGGGACAAGTCCCAGTGCAAAGCTGAACGCCTTTGTCTGGTCGTTTGTCTCCTGACAGCTGCTTCTGTGTATTATATCCTTGTATTTCTCGGCATATTCAGAAGATAGGGTGTCCATGTCTCCAACTATATAGCTGGGTGCAATTCCTTGCAGCTTTAGGACTGAAGCGTCACAGCATACCACATAGTCAGCATTCTCAAGAAGCTGGAGAGGGTATGGGGCTGTGGGGTAGTTCCCATCTGCCAGAATAACTATGGACAATCTCCTGTTCTGCATTTTAGATGAATCTGAACTGCTCTATATTTCTGAATCCCAGAAGGAAATCCTTAATTTTCATCCTCTTCTTGCCTGCCATCTGTATTTCGTCAAGGGAAATGGCAGAGCCGTCGGCGCAATATACGTGCACAAAATTCTTTCCGTCACTCTTTATGGTTCCTGCGGCCAGAGCTGCATCAGATCCCTTTACAAGTGATGTCTCAAATACCTTGAACTCATACTGCTTCTCACCGTCTGTCATGGCAGTAATGGCGGCAGGGTATGGAGAAAGTCCCCTTACGAGCCTGTCAACAAGCTCTGCGCAAGTTGCCCCTGGCTGGTCTGCATCAGAAGCATCCCATTTGATGCGGGCAATCTCCTTGTTCAGTTTTGGCGCTCCTGTAATCTTTCCGCTTTGAGGCATTGGTGTAAGGGCCCCTTTCATCAGGCCTTCAACTGTCTCCACTACAAGTGAGGCTCCTATGCCCATAAGCCTGTCGTACAGTGAACCTACGTTTTCACGTTCACCAATAGGGCACTCCCTCTGCATAAGGATATTTCCTGTGTCAATCTCCTTGTCAATAAGGAATGTTGTTACACCGCTTACAGTTTCTCCCTTGATGATGGCCCAGTTGATAGGGGCTGCACCCCTATATAGAGGAAGAAGCGATCCGTGCAGGTTGAATGTACCCATTTTGGGCATGGCCCATACAACCTCGGGAAGCATTCTGAATGCTACAACTATGAACAGGTCTGCCTCAAGCTCCTTAAGCTCCTGCAGGAATCCCTCATCTTTGAGTGATACCGGTTGCATAAGCTTTACACCGTTTGGAATAAGGTTCTCTTCTGCGTATAGCTTTACTGCGCTCTTGTTGAGTTTCAGGCCGCGTCCGCTTGGCTTGTCGGGAACAGTTACAACTCCTACAATGTTGAAATTGTTCTTTACAAGTTCCTGCAATGGGGCAACCGCAAATTCCGGTGTCCCCATGTATACTATTCTTGGAGAAGTGTTTTGCATATTGGTCCTATTTGTGTGCGAGCCTGCCTGTGAAAAACTTTATGATTGCACGCCATCTGGTTTTTGAGAACAGGTTCTTGAAGAATGATATGTATGCATCTGCATTGAAAAGAGCAGAGTCTTTGGTTGATTTCCAGGTAAGGAAAGCACCCATAGGCATGAGTACGAATGTAGAAATGAAGGCTCCCAGGAACGGTGTTATGGCTCCGTCATTGGCAAGCTTCTTTCCACTGATGTCAACAACCCAGTAGATGACAAAGAAGAGCATTGAAACAATTACCGGTGTCCCCAATCCCCCTTTTCTGATAATGGCACCAAGCGGCGCACCAATGAAGAAGAAGATAAGGCAGGCAATGGAAAGCGTGAACTTTCTGAAGCTCTCTTGTATTGTTCTTCTCAACGGATATGCTGTCTGGTTGAGCTCTGTAGGGAAGTACTGCACCTGTGTAAAGATATTGTCGGCCTTCTCTGCCGCTGCCCTGTACGCCTCCAGTTCCTGCTCCTTGCTTTTCCATGCAAACAACGAGTCAAGGTCCATATAGCCTTTATACTTGAGGGAATCCTCCCTCATTGTCCTAATCTGGTCCATATGGCTCAGGTGCTCGGAATGGGAAGCCCTTCCTGCCAGTCCAGTCAGAGATTTCTCTTTCTTGATTTCTAGAGAATCCCTGTCTACGCGGAGCTGGGCAAGACCTTTTGTCATCACCTCATTGCTATATTTCGAACCGTCAGATTTCTTGAATGCGTAGTTGTTCAAAGGAATGACAATATCCTGCCTGCTGAACTCCACAATCTGCAGCTGCAGTGTAGTGTCCCTCTTTGTCCTGGTATTGGTCTCCTCGTAGTTTGTTCCGTTGAAAAGGGTGAAGGTAAGGCTGCTCTTGTCGCTGCTCATGTTTATCATCCCGGAGTCAGCAACTGTAAGGATATTGTTTCCGCTGTTCTTGCTATGGTCATAAACCATTACATTGTGCATCATGTTGTTCTCATCCCTCTCCACAACCCTTAAAGTATAGCCGTCAATTCCGTCATAGAAGATACCGGTTGGAATCTTTATCTCCTCACGGGTCTTGCCAATGTCATCCCTCAAGGTGTAGATCTTCTCGTATGCAACTGGGATAAGGTTGTTGGATGCAAAGAATGCGGCAACACTGATTAATCCCGACAGGATCATCAGCGGTGCAAGTATCCTCAACAGGGGAATGCCTGCCGCCTTCATGGCCAGCAGCTCATTGTTCTCTCCAAAGCTTCCCATTGTCATGATGGAAGCAAGCAGAGTTGCCAATGGGAGGGCAAGCGGAAACAACGTTGCGCTTCCCCATCCCAGGAACTCAAGTATAATGCCCAATCCCAAACCTTTTCCTACAAGTTCATCTATGTAGAGCCACAGGAACTGCATCAGCAGGACAAACAGCACAATGAGGAATGTCATTGTGAATGGTCCCAGGAAAGATTTGAGTACAAACTGGTCTAGTTTCTTCAATTCGTTACAATTTATTTTGTAGCTAGCTCAATCAATTTGCTGTAAGCCTCATCCAGGCCTTCTGTGTTCTTTCCACCGGCAGTTGCAAGGCCAGGCTGTCCGCCACCGCCACCCATGATTAGCTTGGCAGCCTCTCTGATATCCTTGCCTGCATTGGCACCTTTGGCAACAAGGTCGTCGGTGTACATAAGTGTAAGGGTAGGTTTCCCTTCGCTTTGTGTTGCGGCAACCATAATGGTGTTGGTGCACTCCTGTTTTGCAAGGAACGCAATGTTCTTAACAAGATCTGCGCCAAAATTGCCCTTCATGCCCAATACATGGTATCCGTTTATCTCCTGTACATTCTTGATAAGTGCATCTTTCAATGAGATTGCCCTCTCCTTCATGAACGCCTCCATATCCTTCTTCAAGGTGTCATTGTCTGCTATTAGCTTCTTGATGGATGCAGCAACGTTAGGAGTGTTGTTGAAGTATGACTTGATCTGTCCAAGAAGATCCTCTACAGTGTAAAGGAGCTCTTCTGCATGAACGCCGGTTGTTGCCTCAATTCTTCTGATGCCGGCAGCAACTGCTCCTTCAGAGATAATCTTGAAGAATCCTATCTGTCCGGTAGCTTCCACGTGTGTTCCTCCACATAGCTCAATTGAGTCTCCATATTGGATTACACGTACAGTGTCACCGTATTTCTCTCCAAACAGGGCCATGGCACCTTTTGCCTTTGCGTCTTCAATAGGCATGTTCCTGAACTCGTTTCTAGGCCTGTTCTCCCTTATGTAGCTGTTTACAAGCTTCTCTACAGTTCTCAAGGTTGCAGGGTCTATCTTCTCAAAGTGTGAGAAGTCAAACCTGAATCCGGTTGCGGTTACAGAAGATCCTTTCTGCTCAATGTGCAGGCCGAGAGTCTCCCTCAAGGCTTTGTGCAAAAGGTGTGTTGCTGTATGGTTGTTGGTGATTGCCACTCTGCGTGCGGCATCAATCCTTGCGGTAAATGCAGCTTCCGGTGCTGATGGTACGGCAGATGCAATATGAACAGGAAGCCCGTTCTCCTTAATGGTATTGATGATCTCTATCTTCTCTCCGCCTGCATACTCAATCCATCCGCTGTCTCCAACCTGTCCGCCGCTCTCTGCGTAGAATGGGCTCTTGTCAAATACAAGCTGTACGCTCTCCTTGTTCTTTGATTTTACTTTTCTGTATTTAAGAAGCTTAACGCCCTCCTCAACAATGCTGTCGTATCCGGTGAACTCGGTAGCTACGTAAGGATTTACCTCTACCCAGTCTCCCTCCTCTACAGCTGTAGCGTTACGGCTGCGCTCTTTCTGCAGCTGAAGCTCCGCCTCAAAGCCCTCAAGGTCTACTGTGTAGCCGTTCTCTTTGGCGATAAGCTCTGTAAGGTCTATCGGGAATCCGAAAGTGTCATAAAGTACGAATGCATCCTTTCCGCTGACCATCTTGCTCTGTGCATTGTTCTTGATGATTCCATCAATAAGCCTGATGCCTTTGTCCAAGGTTCTCAAGAATGCCTCTTCCTCCTCCTTGATTACTTTCTCAACTATAGTCTGCTGTGCCTTAAGCTCCGGAAATGCCTCTCCCATCTGTGCTACCAGCGCAGGAACAAGCCTGCACAATAGAGGCTCGTCCATCTTCAGGAACGTGTAAGCGTATCTTACGGCTCTTCTCAAGATTCGTCTGATAACATACCCTGCCTTAACATTTGAAGGGAGCTGTCCGTCTGCGATTGAGAAGCTGATTGCCCTGATGTGGTCTGCAATAACTCTCATTGCAACGCCGGTCTCGCCATCTGCATTATACTCAACGCCGCTGATGCGTGAGATCTCCGCAATCATGTTCTGGAATACGTCGGTATCGTAGTTGCTCTTCTTGCCCTGAAGTGCCATGCAAAGCCTTTCAAGTCCCATTCCGGTATCCACATGTTTCTGTGGAAGCGGCTCAAGGGAACCGTTTGCCTTTCTGTTGAACTGCATGAACACAAGGTTCCAGATCTCAATTACAAGGTGGTGGCTCTGGTTTACAAGCTCAACGCCTGGAACCTTTGCACGCTCCTCGTCGCTTCTCAAGTCTATGTGGATCTCGCTGCATGGGCCGCAAGGTCCGGTCTCACCCATCTCCCAGAAGTTGTCCTTCTTGTTGCCAAGGATGATCCTTTCTGCAGGAAGGTGTTTCAGCCAAGCATCTTTCGCCTCCTGGTCCATAGCTACTCCATCAGGCTCATAGCCCTCAAATACTGTTGCATAAAGTCTTTCAGGGTCCAGCTTGTATACTTCTGTAAGGAGTTCCCAGGCCCAGTCGATGGCCTCGGTCTTGAAGTAGTCGCCAAAGCTCCAGTTGCCAAGCATCTCAAACATTGTATGGTGGTAGGTGTCGTGTCCTACCTCCTCAAGGTCGTTGTGCTTGCCGCTTACGCGAAGGCATTTCTGTGAATCGGCAACCCTTTTGTATTTTATTTCACTGTTGCCAAGAAACCAGTCCTTGAACTGGTTCATTCCTGCATTTGTGAACATTAGTGTAGGGTCATTCTTTACTACCATTGGTGCAGACGGCACGATGGTATGTCCTTTGGAACGGAAGAATTCCAGGAATTTTTCTCTTATCTCGTTTGAAGTCATATCCGTACAATTAAATTAGATGCAAAAATAATCTTTTTAATTTTATTTTTTATATTTGCAACTGTTAAAATGGGGTTTTTATCTGATGTCCAGGAAGAAAAGATATGAGTTCAATGCCCAGACACTGGCATATGAGGTCCACACCACTTCTTTGAGGAAGCGTTTCTCAAAAGGCCTGTTTCTTTTCTGCTTGAGCCTGCTGGTTTCGTTGGGCTACTATCTCCTATATACCCACTATTTCGGACTTGAGACGCCAAAGACCATCTGGCTGAAGCAGAAGCATGCTTCGGTCAATTCCAGGTTTGAGCTGATGGAGAGGCAGTTTGAGCATGACAATCTGGTTCTGGAAGAGCTGCAGATGAGGGACAACAACATCTATCGTCCCGTATTTGGAATGGAGGAGCTTTCGGAGGATGTGCGCAATGCAGGATTCGGAGGTGTGAACAGATATGCCCATCTTGAGTCTGTTTCAAGTTCAAATTCCCTGTTGGAGGCTGTGAAGAATATGGATGTGATCTATAAGAAGGCTTTTGTGCAGTCACGTTCTTATGATGAGGTTTCCATGCTGGCCAAAAGGGCGGATGAAATGGCCCAGTGTGTTCCGGCAATACCTCCGGTGGCGCTGGACAAGGTGAGGCTTTCCAGCCTTTTCGGCTATAGGACTGATCCTGTTTATGGTGGCAGGAGGATGCATCAGGGGATAGATTTGTCGGGAAATACAGGTGAACCCATATATGTTTCCGGCAATGGAAAGGTGGTTGAGGTGAGGAGGAATTTCTTTGGTTATGGCAGGGAAATTGTTGTTGACCATGGATTTGGATACAAGACACGTTATGCTCATCTGCATACAATGCTGGTGAAGGTGGGGGATATGGTCCGCAGGGGAGACCAGATTGGAACTATGGGCAATACAGGAAAATCAAAGGGTGTGCATCTGCATTATGAGGTGATTTACCGCGACCGCAGGGTGAACCCTCTGAACTATTATAATGATGAGGTGAGAGGAGAGGAGTACAAAAGCATGGTGAAGCCGGTTTAATGGGAAAGTACAGGTTCAATAGGGAGCAGCTCAAGTTCGTTGAGGACAGGATGGGCTTTGGAGGATGGATAAAGAAATTGTTGGGGTATTTCTTTGTAAGCATTCTTCTGGCATTGCTGTACTATGTTGTATTTGCCCTGTTTATCAGTACGGAACAGGAGAGGGCCCTTGAGAGGGAGACGGCCCTTATGGAGCAGGAGTATGAGAAGCTGCACCAGAGGCTGGGGCAGCTTGACAATACAATCAAGAACCTTCAGCAGAGGGACAGGGAGATCTATAGGAGCATATTTAATGCAGAACCTCCGGTTTCGTCGGGAAGCGGAGGCTATGATATGTTTGAGGGGATTGATACAACCAGGATGGAGGCTATAGTGAAGGATTCAAAGATGAGGCTGGAGATTATAGGGAGAGGAATGGAGAAGGTGAATGAATCGTTTGTGGAGATAGAGTCTGCATTGGATTCGCTGGGGGCTGGAGTGGCGTCCATACCGTCTATAGTTCCTTTGCAGGAGTTTTCTATCAGGCAGTCGGGGGCTTCTGTGGGGCGCAAGATCAATCCGTTCTACAAGATAGTTTCAGACCATGCCGGCATGGATCTGCTTGCAGCAGTGGGAACGCCGGTGCTTGCCGGTGCAGACGGGGTGGTGACAAGGGCGGTTACAAAAGGAAAGCGTGAGGGAAGCAGTGTTACTGTAGACCACAAGAACGGATATGTTACGGTGTACAGCCACTTGGGCAAGATAAAGGTGCGCAAGGGGCAGAAGGTGAAGAAGGGAGACCTGATAGGGCAGGTGGGGATGACAGGCATGACATTTGCCCCTCATCTGCATTATGAGGTGCACTACAATGGAAAGGTAATGGACCCCATGAACTACTTCTTTTCTTCCATTACACCGCAGATGTATAGGGAAATGGCTGTGATTGTAGCAAATACAGGACAGTCTCTGGATTAGTACAACAATTAGAATTATGCCATATAAGGACAAGCCAATAGAAAAGCTCTACTACACTATAGGAGAGGTGTCGGAGATGCTTGATGTGAACGCCGCTACCGTAAGGTTTTGGGCGGGCAAGTTTCCGGATTTCATCAAGCCTGCCAGAAACAAGAAGGGCAACAGGCTCTTTACGGCCAAGGATATGGCCAATTTCAAGGTTATCTACTACCTTGTAAAGGAGCAGGGAATGACCCTTGAAGGGGCGGCAAAGAGAATGAAGGACAATATAACCGGAGAAGACAAGAGAGTTGAGGTAATAAGCAGGCTTACAGCAATAAAGGAGAAGCTTATGGGGATTGCTGACGAGCTTGGCAAAAAGGACAGGACAGCAGATGAAGGCATTTGAACTGATAAGGCCAATTGAGGAATTTGCCCCTCTGGCGCAGCAGGAGAAGTGGGATAATTGCGGTTTTTCCGTTGGAGACCCAAATATGGAGGTGCATAAGGCACTTATAGCCCTCGACTGCACCGAGGAGACCGTTGATGAGGCCATAGAGGGTGGGGCAGACATCATAATCACCCATCATCCCCTAATTTTTGGCGGAGTAAAGAAAATTACCCCGCAGAACTGGCTGGGAAGGGTGATATACAAGGCAATAGCAAACAACATTGCAATATATGCGGCACATACCAATGCAGATAAGGCGGCTGGGGGAGTGAGTGCCCTCATGGCTGAAAAGCTGCAGCTGAAGGAGTGCATGCCCCTTACTCCCGACAGTTTTGGAGTTGTAGGCAACCTTGAGGCAGAGCTCCCTGTAGAGGAGTTTGCGGCAAAGGTGAAGGAGGCGTTCGGCGTGGATGTGGTAAGGGCATCTAGGCCTTTGGAAGAGAAGATCCGCAGGGTAGCAGTGTGTGGCGGAAGCGGAAGGTCCTTTATTCCGGATGCTATGGCAAACGGTGTTCAGGCTTATGTTACCGGTGATATTACATACCATGAATTTTACGCTGAAAAAGGGTTTATGGTGATGGATATAGGCCATTATTTCAGTGAATATGGAATAGTTGAGGTATTTGCCAACATACTTTCCAAAAATTTTCCTACATTTGCGGTTTCAATTAGTAAAAAAAATAATAATCCTATATACTACTATTAAAGCTAACGTATGGCTACAAGTAAGAAAAACAATGCAGTTGTCACCCCAGTAGTTGAGGGCGAGACTTTTACTTCTTTGCAGATTGCCAAAGATTTGGGATCTGACGTAAGCATGGAGACCAAGCTTCGTCTATTGTATAAATTGCAGCAGACAGATACCAAGATAGACAAGATCTACCTTTTGAGGGGCGAGCTTCCTTTGGAGGTTCAGGATCTTGAGGACGAGATTGAGGGATTGAAGACAAGAATCGCCAACCTTGACAAGGATATTAAGGATGGAGAGGCTTTCATGGCACAGAAAAAGATTGACATTGAGAGCAGCAAGGACCTTATTGCAAAATACGAGGCGCAGAGAAACAATGTGAAGAACAACAGAGAGTATGATTCTTTGTCTAAGGAGATTGAGTTCCAGAGTCTTGAGATTGAGCTTGCAGAGAAGAAGATCAATGATACACAGAAACAGCTTGTAGACAAGAAGGCAGCTTTGGCAGATTCAACTGCAGTTCTTGAGGGCAGAAGCGAGGACTTGGACAACAAGAAAAAAGAGCTTGAGACTATCATTGAGGAGACACAGAAGGAGGAGGAGATGCTTCTCAACCAGTCTGCAGAGCTTGAGAAACAGATTGAGCCTAGAATGTTGAATGCTTACAAGAAGGTGCGTTCAAACTTGAGGAACAAGATGGCAGTTGTAACTGTAAAGAGAGATGCTTGCGGCGGATGTTTCAACAAGATCCCGCCTCAAAGACAGCTTGACATTGCATTGAGCAAGAAGATCATTGTTTGTGAGTATTGCGGAAGAATCCTTATCAGCCCGGAGTTTGAGAACGAGCAGTAGGATTTGACAAATCAATAATATGTTTAGACATCCTCTTTACCTTAAGGATATGATGCTTGAGGATAGAGGATGTTTTGTTTTACCTGTACCATGGCAAAAAGTTACGGAAACAAGAGACAACAGGAGTCCAATCAGATAAAGAACCTGGAGCTGGTGGGGCTGGAGAGCGGCAAGAAACCGCCTCAAGCGCTTGATATAGAAGAGGCTGTATTGGGAGCGCTTCTTCTGGAGCCCAATTCGGTTGCAGATGTGCTGGACCTTCTTACACCAGAGTGCTTCTACAAGGAGGCGAACAGGAAGATATACAAGGCAATTTCTGCTTTGGCGTCAAAGCATGCGCCCATTGATATATATACTGTAGCGCAGGAGCTGAACAAGACTGATGACCTGGAGATGGTTGGAGGTCCGTTCTATCTCAGCCAGCTGAGCTTGAGGATAGGTGCTGCTGCCCACCTGGATTTTCATACCAAGGTGCTTCTTCAGAAATATATACAGAGGGAGATGATTTCAATCTCGTACGAGGTGCAGAAGAAATCGTATGATGACACCATAACTGTAGACGACCTGTTGGACTCTACACAGCAGAAGCTCTTCAACCTTGCGGAGAAGAACATGAAGAAGGAGACCCAGTCGGTAAAGGATATCCTCAATGAGGCAATTGATGACTTGAGGTCTGTACAGACAAGGACTGACGGCTTGAGCGGTGTGCCTAGCGGCTATACCGGCATTGACAGGGTAACTTACGGCTGGCAGGCTTCAGACCTTATTATCATTGCAGCCCGTCCAGCAATGGGTAAGACTGCATTTGTCCTTACCATGGCAAGGAATATGGCTGTTGAGCACAAGGTGCCTGTTGCAGTGTTCTCTCTGGAGATGTCGTCTGTTCAGCTTGTAAAGCGTCTTATGGTGAGCGAGACAGGCCTTTCTGCAGAGAAGATACGTGGAGGAAAGAAACTTGAGGAGTATGAGTGGGCGCAGCTTGACAGCAAGCTAAACCAGCTTTCGGAGGCTCCTCTGTATATTGATGATACCCCTTCGCTTTCCATTTATGAGTTCAGGTCAAAGGCCCGCAGGCTTGTGGCCAATGCAGGTGTGAAGCTGATCATCATAGACTACCTTCAGCTGATGACCGGTCCTCCTGAGCTGAAAGGAATGCGTGAGCAGGAGGTTTCTTCTATCTCACGTTCACTTAAGGCTATTGCCAAGGAGCTTAATATTCCAATTATAGCATTGTCGCAGCTGAGCCGTGCCGTTGAGACACGCGGCGGTGCCAAGAGGCCGCAGCTGAGTGACTTGAGGGAGTCCGGAGCAATTGAGCAGGATGCTGATATTGTAATGTTCATCCACAGGCCTGACTACTATGGCATGACAGAGGATCCTTCACAGGCTGGCCTTACAGAGATTATCATTGCCAAGCACCGTAACGGTTCCGTATGTGATGTGCAGATGAAGTTCCGCAATTCGGAGGTTCGTTTTGTGGATATTACAGATCCTGCGCTTGATATGCCTATGCCGGCGGAGCACGCGGAGTATGGTTCCAGCATGAATGGTCCGCAGGATGGCGGTTATGATGCCGGGGCAGGCTTTGGAGCTGTCAATGAGTTTGCCGGCAATGAATTTGAAAATTCAGGTTTCTAGAACTGTCGGGAAGAAGATGAAAAGGTTAGGATTGAAAATGCTGGCTGTGTTTGCAGTGATGATTGCTGCCACTGCTGCCTCTTTTGCGCAGAAGGCTGATTTGCCGTATGTGGACGGAGAGAGCCTTACGTATGTGGTGAGGTACAAGTGGGGTGCCATAAATACAGATGTGGGGGAGGCGGTTACAAACCTCTCTTATGCAGACGGCATGTTCCACAGTGTGATTACCGGCAAGACCTATAAGTTTTATGACATCATTTTTAAGGTGAGGGAGCACTTTGAGAGCAAGTTCTATGAGGATCCTATACGTCCGCATTATTTCTACAGGAATACCCTGGAAGGGAAGTACAGGATCAAGAACACTTTCCATTTTGACAAGGATACCAATGTGATAAGGGCTACCATACAGAAGTATGACAGAACTCCTGTGGACAGCCTTCTTGTTGGAACGGGAGATACTTATGATATCCCTTCCCTATTCTATAAAGTGCGTACACTTGATTTCAGCAATGTTGAGGTTGGACAGAAGCAGCCCATTTCCTTTGCCATAGACGATGATGTGTACAATTTCTATTACGTGCTTCTTGGCAGGGAAGTGAAGAAGATAAAGGGCTTGGGGACTTTCAATACCCTCAAGTTTGCGGTAAGGCTTGTGGCGGGAAGTGTGTTTACCGGCAAGGATGACATGTTTGTATGGGTGACAGATGACCAGAACAAGGTGCCGCTTATGTTTGAGTCGCCTATTCTGGTGGGAAAAGTTCAGGGAACACTTGTTGAATTCAAGAATCTTAAAGGTCCTCTTGACAGTAAATTCAAATAATAATGAGCAATAAGAAAAACGTATCCCACAAAGGTACAATTGTAGAAATTGCCGAGGGAAACATAAAGGTTGAGATTATAAACAAGTCTATGTGCGCGGCTTGTCATGCGAAAGGCTTCTGCAGTGCGGGAGATTCAAAAGACAAGATCATTGATGTGGCGTACTGGAATAATGGAGAGTTCTCATTGGGCGATGAGGTTGAGGTTACCATGAAAAGATCTATGGGATTCAAGGCTGTATGGATATCTTACGTAATTCCGTTGGCTATCCTAATGATTTTTTTACTAACTTTGCAAGGACTTGGGTTCAGTGAGCTTCATGCGGGGCTTGCGGCTGCAGGTGCAATTTGTGTCTATTACCTTGTGGTTTACCTTTTTAGAGACAAAATAGCGGACAAGTTTGTGTTTACAATAGCTAAAAACAATATATAAATGAGTATTATTATTATCCTTACCGTAGCCAGTTTGAGCGTTCTAGGTCTCTTGCTGGCTGTTGTGCTTTATTTTGTAGCACAAAAATTCAAGGTAGAAGAAGATCCTCGAATTGACATTGTAGAAGCTATCATGCCGGGTGCCAACTGTGGCGGTTGTGGCCAGGCAGGATGTAGAGCTTTTGCAGAGGCTTGTACTAAAGCCGACAATCTGGATTCTTTGTTCTGCCCAGTAGGCGGCAATGCAACTATGAAAAAAGTTGCTGATGCATTGGGCTTTGAGGTTTCCGAGAAGGCTCCAATGGTTGCCGTAGTAAGATGTAACGGAACTTGCGAGAACCGCCCTAAGACAAATGTTTACGACGGTGCTGTGAGCTGTGCTGTGAAAGCGGCGCTTTACTCTGGCGACACCGGCTGTAAATATGGCTGTGTAGGTTGTGGAGACTGCGTTAAAGTGTGTAATTTCGGCGCGCTTTCAATGGATCCTGCAACTGGACTTCCTGTTGTTGACGAGGAGAAGTGTGCAGCTTGCGGTGCTTGTGTGAAAGCTTGTCCTAAAGGCGTGATTGAGCTTAGGAACAAAGGCCCTAAAGGCAGAAGGGTATTTGTTTCTTGCGTAAGCCAGGATAAAGGTGCTGTTGCAAGAAAAGCTTGTAAGGCAGCTTGTATAGGCTGTGGCAAATGTGCCAAAGTTTGTCCGTTTGAGGCAATCAAGGTTGAGAACAATGTTGCTTACATCGATTTCAATAAATGTAAACTTTGTACAAAATGTGTTGCAGAGTGTCCTACAGGTGCAATTCACAAAGTGAACTTCCCTGTGAAACCTGCGGCTCCAGCTGCTCCTGCCGCTCCAGCTGCAGAGAAGCCTGCTGAAAATAATACTAACCAGGAAAAATAGAGAATCAGATATGAAGACGTTTTCAATAGGTGGAGTTCATCCACACGACAGTAAAATATCTGCAAATGCTGCAATTGAGAGCTTCCCTATACCTGAGGTTGCCTATATTTCCATGGGTCAACACCTTGGTGCTCCTGCCGAGCCTATTGTTGCTCCTGGAGACAAGGTAAAGGTTGGTCAGCTTATTGCAAATGCAAACGGTTTCATTTCTGCTCCTGTTCACTCAAGTGTATCAGGAACAGTAAAGGGAATTGAGATTATCAAGGATTTGGCCGGTAACCCATGCAAGGCTGTAGTGATTGAGGTTGAGGGTGACGAGTGGGTTGAGACAATCGACCGTTCTGAGGAGATTGCCAGGGAGATCAAGCTTGATGCAAAAGAGATTGTTGAGAAAATCAAAGAGTGTGGAGTAGTAGGCTTGGGTGGTGCAACATTCCCAACCAATGTAAAGCTTACCCCTCCTCCAGGCAAGAAGGCAGAGTTCCTTATCATTAACGGTGCAGAGTGTGAGCCTTATCTTACTTCAGACTACCGAGTGCTTCTTGAGATGCCAGAGCAGGTTCTTATTGGAGCTGCAATTATGATGAAGGCCCTTAATGTAACCCAGGGCTTTGTTGGTATTGAGGAGAACAAGCCTGAGGCAATCAGAATCATGACAGAGAAAGCAAAGGCTTATCCTCAGATCAAGATTGTTTCACTTAAAAAGAAATATCCTCAGGGCGGTGAGAAACAGCTTATTGATGCAGTTGTAGGCAGGAAAGTTCCTTCAATGGGATTGCCTATTGATACAGGTGCTGTAGTTCAGAATGTTGGAACAGCATTGGCAGTATATGAGGCTGTTCAGAAGAACAAGCCTTTGTTTGAGGGTATCATGACAATCACAGGTGAGTGCTGTCCTCAGCAGAAAAACTACAAGCATAGAGTTGGTACTCCACTTTCAAAAATGGTTGAGGCTGTTGGCGGTATTCCTGAGGCTGCTGCAAAAGCAATCAGCGGTGGCCCTATGATGGGTAAAGCAATCGCTAACCTTGACGCTCCAACCCTTAAAGGCTCGTCATCTGTATTGTTCCTTACCGAGGAGCAGACAAAGAGACAGCCGGAGAGCAACTGTATCCGTTGCGGCAAATGTATTGAGGCATGCCCTATGGGCTTGGAGCCATACTTGTTGAACAAGTTGGCTAAAGCCGGCAGAATGGATGAACTTGAGGCAGGCAAGATCTACGACTGTATTGAGTGCGGCTGCTGCTTGTTCACATGTCCTGCATACATTCCGCTTTTGGACAATATCAGATTGGCTAAGGCAAACGTCATGAAGATCATGCGTAGCCGTCCTAAAAAATAAGTCAGACTTTAAAAACTAACTAATAAAATGAAAAAACTGCTTGTATCACCTTCTCCTCATATTCACGGGAAGGATAATACCAAAAGCTTGATGAGGGATGTAGTGATTGCACTGCTTCCTACTGTAGCGGTTTCTATATATTGCTTTGGCCTGTCTGCATTGAAGTTGGCTTTGGTTGGCGTACTTGCTTGTGTTGCAGTTGAGTATGTCATTGCAAAGTTCATGCTTAAGACTAAAGTTACAATATGTGACTATTCTGCAGTCATCACTGGTCTTCTTTTGGCACTTAACGTTCCAATCAACACTCCATGGTGGGTAGTTGTAATTGGGTCAATTGTAGCTATCGGCGTTGCAAAAATGACTTTTGGAGGTCTGGGACAGAACTTGTTCAACCCTGCATTGGTTGGCCGTGTATTCCTTTTGATTTCATTCCCTGTAATCATGACAGACTGGAGCACTCCTGAGTCTACTTTCGGATTTGCTTTCGACGGCGTTTCAGGTGCAACTCCACTGGGTATTGTAAAAGAGGGTTTGGCACAGGGTATGACTCTAAGCCAGATTTACGCAGAGCACAACTTCTCATATGCGCAGATGCTGTTTACCAGAATCGGTTCTGCAGGTGAGATTTCTGCAATCGCTCTTCTTCTAGGTTTTGTTTACCTGTTGGTGAGAAGAGTTATCCGTCCTCATATTACACTTTCTATCTGGGGTACAGTATTTGTATTCTCTGGAATCCTTTGGTTGTGCAACCCTGAGCAGTTCACAGATCCAATCTTCAACTTGCTTACAGGTGGTATGTTGCTAGGTTCAATCTTCATGGCAACAGACTATGTAACATCTCCAATGGAACCTAAAGGAATGGTTATCTTTGGTATTGGTATCGGTATCATCACAATCCTTATCCGTGAGTTCGGTGCTTATCCAGAGGGTATTTCATTTGCAATCCTTATCATGAATGCAACTGTTCCTCTAATCAACATGTTCTGTAAACCTAAAAGATTTGGTAAGGAGGCAAAATAATGGCTAGAGAATCTACACTAACAAATATGGTTGTAACCCTTTTTGCAGTATGTCTTGTATCTGCTGCATTGTTGGGTGGCCTTTATGCTCTTACAGCAGAGCCTATTGCAGCTGCACAGACTGCAAAGATCAACACTGCTATCGGTGGCGTGGTTCCAGAATTTGACAATGCCCCTTCTGCAGAGAAATTCACTGTAGAGGCCAACGGCAAAACCGCAACAGTTTACCCTGCAAAGAAGGGTGAGGAGATTGTAGGTTATGCAATTGAGGCATCTTCATCAGCAGGTTTCGGTGGAAACATCACCCTAATGGTTGGCTTTACTCCCGACGGAGCAATCGTAAACACCTCTGTAATCTCACACGCTGAGACTCCAGGTCTTGGTGCAAAGATTTCTGACAGCGGCAGCCACTTCATTACACAGTTCCAGGGTACAAATCCTGGCGACCCTAACTTCAAGTTTGCTGTGAAGAAAGATGGCGGCAACTTTGATGCAATCACTGCTTCAACCATCACATCAAGAGCATTCATTGATGTAATCAACAACGCATACAATGCTTTCCTTAACATAAACAAGAGTGAGGAGGCTCAACAGAATTAATATGAGTAAGCTAGGTTTAATAACTAAAGGTTTCATTAAAGATAATCCAACCTTTTCATTGGTTTTGGGTATGTGTCCTACTCTAGGAACTACTACCTCAGCAATCAACGGTTTGGGTATGGGACTTGCTACAACATTTGTCCTTGTACTTTCAAACATGCTTATATCTGCAGTAGCTTCCCTTATCCCTTCTAAGGTTAAGATCCCTTGCTACATTGTAATCATTGCATCATTGGTGACTGTACTTCAGTTTGTAATGCAGGCGTATGTACCATCTCTTTATGAGACTTTGGGACTTTTCATTCCGCTAATTGTTGTAAACTGTATCGTATTGGGTAGAGCAGAGGCATTTGCATGCAAAAACTCAGTAGTTGATTCTGCTTTCGACGGTATCGGCATTGGTCTTGGTTTCTCGCTATCACTTACTGTAATCGGTTTTGTAAGAGAGCTGTTGGGTGGCCTTTCGGTATTCGGCAACAAACTTTGTGACGGTGATGGTATGTTGGCATTCGTTCTTGCTCCAGGTGCATTCCTTGTGCTTGGTTACCTTATGATGCTGTTCAACAAAGCAAAAGCAAAATAATTAACCCTATAGAACAATAGATATGGAATATATATTGATTATCATTTCAGCTGTATTTGTCAACAATATCCTGTTGGCACAGTTCCTTGGCGTATGTCCGTTCTTGGGCGTATCAAACAAGGTTTCTACAGCAGTAGGTATGAGTGGTGCAGTTTGCTTTGTAATGGCAGTGGCAACTTTGGTTACCTACCTTGTACAGAACTATCTGCTGGTTCCGCTTGAGATCCAGTTCATGCAGACCATCACTTTCATTCTAGTAATTGCTGCCCTAGTGCAGATGGTGGAGATCATCCTTAAAAAGATCAGCCCTTCACTATATCAGGCATTGGGTATCTTCCTTCCACTTATCACCACAAACTGTGCTGTATTGGGAGTTGCAATTCTAGTAGTGTCAAAAGAGTTTACTTTTGGCGGTGACCCTCATATGCTAAATCTTGCACAGTCAGTTGTGTACGCAATTGCAAGTGCTCTAGGCTTTGGCTTGGCAATGACTCTTTTTGCTGGCCTTAGAGAACAATTGGACTTGAACAATGTTCCTAAAGCAATGAAAGGAAACCCTATCGCATTGATCACTGCAGGTATCCTTGCAATGGCATTCATGGGATTCTCTGGATTGGTATAGTTTAAAAATTGAAATGGAGAAGAAAAAGGCAATATCACAGATCCTCACAACTCTAGAGATAGAGGCTCTCTTGAGGGAGGGCAAGCTTGATGAGGCTTATACACAGCTCAATACTCTGCTGGAAAACAATCCAAAGGATTCGTATGGCTGGTATCTGCTGGGTGGTATTTACCGCAGACAGCAGCTTTGGGGAGAAGCCATCAATGCCTATAACAAGGCAAAGATGATAGATCCGCAAGGGCCTGCGGCAGTGGCCATAGAGGCCATATATGAAATTCTCAATTTCAGGAACATGGACATGATGAATCCATAAATACAAGAAGAGGCAGCCGTAAGGTTGCCTCTTCTGCTTTATATTTCAGCCAGTATTTTACTGTCTTGCTATTTTCAGGTTCTTGCAGAATTCCCAAAGGACAATTCCCAGTGATACAGAAATGTTGAGGGAGTGCTTGGTTCCGAACTGTGGAATCTCTATTACTGCATCACTCATGTCCACAACCTCCTGCTGTACCCCTTTCACCTCATTGCCGAATACAAGAGCAAATTTTCTTCCCGACAAATTTTCTGAACTGCTGTCGGGAGCAAGATACTCTCCAATATCCTGGAGCTTGATGGAATTCTCTGCCTGCTCAATGCTGATTATGGTGTATCCCTCCTCTTTGAGAGTGGCTACGGCATCTGTGGTCTCCTTTGTGTAAATCCAGTCTACAGAAAACTCCGCCCCCAGGGCAGATTTGTGGATTTCGGCAGTTGGCGGGGTAGCACAGCATCCGCAGAGGATGATTTTCTCAATAAGGAATGAGTCTGATGTCCTGAACGCCGCGCCAATATTGTGCTGGCTGCGGATATTGTCAAGCACTACAGTAACATTTATCTTTTCCGCCTGCTTGAACTGCTCCTCGGTGAGTCTTCCAAGCTCGTTGTTCTTCAATTTTCTGTGCATTGTATCTCCTGTTGAATAGGGTACAAAGATGTGGATAAATTGCGGAATATAAAAATTTAACAAATGTAACCGAAAATGACTATATTTGTCTTTGCCGTACGGTAGTGCGGCAAAATCAATTGCAGATTAAAACACTTTATTACAATATGAAACAAGATCTTCAGATTTTAGACCTTATCAAAAAAGAGGAGAGCAGACAGCTTAACGGTATTGAGCTTATTGCTTCAGAGAACTTTGTCTCAAACCAGGTGCTTGAGGCTTTGGGTTCAGTATGTACAAACAAATATGCCGAAGGGTATCCCGGCGCAAGATATTATGGCGGTTGCGAGGTTGTTGACCAGATAGAGCAGCTTGCAATTGACCGTTTGAAAGAGATTTTTGAGGCTGAGTATGCAAACGTGCAGCCACACTCGGGAGCTCAGGCAAACATGGCTGTAATGACAGCTTGTATCAAACCTGGCGAGACATTCATGGGATTGGACCTTTCTATGGGTGGCCACCTTACCCACGGTTCTCCTGTAAACATTTCAGGTATCCTTTACAATGCTGTAGCTTACGGCCTTAACGAGGAGACCGGTCTTGTTGATTACGATGATATGGAGAGAAAGGCACTTGAGCACAAACCAAAACTTATCATTGGCGGTGCATCTGCATACTCAAGAGAGTGGGACTGGGAGAGAATGCGTGCCATTGCAGACAAAGTTGGTGCTATCTTCTGGGTAGATATGGCCCATCCTGCAGGCCTTATTGCAGCAGGCCTTTTGAAGAACCCTGTAAAATATGCACACATTGTAACTTCAACTACACATAAGACATTGAGAGGCCCTCGAGGAGGTATCATCCTTATGGGCAAGGACTTTGAGAATCCATGGGGTTTGAAAACTCCAAAAGGTGCTGTGAAGATGATGTCGGCAGTGCTTAACTCAAGTGTGTTCCCAGGTATCCAGGGCGGTCCGCTTGAGCACTGTATTGCAGCCAAGGCAGTTTCATTCTTTGAGATGATGCAGCCTGAGTTTAAAGAGTATCAGGTTCAGGTTAAGAAAAACGCAGCTGCTATGGGTGAGGCGTTCATGGCAAAAGGTTATAAAGTAGTATCTGGCGGTACAGACAACCACCTTCTTCTAATTGACCTTAGAACCAAATTCCCTGAACTTACAGGTAAAGTTGCGGAGAAGGCGCTTGTTGCAGCAGACATTACAGTAAACAAGAACATGGTTCCATTCGACAGCCGTTCTCCATTCCAGACTTCAGGTATCCGCGTAGGTACCCCTGCAGTAACCTCAAGAGGTTTGGTAGAGAAAGATATGGCACTCATTGTGGAGCTTGTAGACAAAGTGTTGAGCAACCCTGAGTGCGAGAAGACCAGAGAAGAGGTTAAGGCAGCAG
>CALCHD010000102.1 GCA_937901105.1 uncultured Bacteroidales bacterium
TCCTTGATGAAAAGGGCTTCGTGGACGGAACATCTTATCCATACCTTAAGGAACTTATACTTGAACATACATCCGGCAGATTGAAAGTAGCTCCTGAGCACACAGAGGATTCTGTTCTCAAACTGATGGCAAAACCTTCATTCAGTTTGTTCGAACGTCTGAGAGTGGAGTTCGACAATATTGTAAGGTCAAGTGGAAAGAGATGTGAACTTGTACCATATTTCATATCCTCTCACCCGGGCTGTGGAATGCGTGAAATGCAGCTATTGGCTCGAAAGCCGGCTCTGAGAGGCATATACATGGACCAGGTGCAGGATTTTACCCCTACGCCAATGACCAAATCATCGGCTGCATACTATGCCCAGATGGATCCTAAAGGGTTCAAGCCGGTCTTTGTTGAGAAAAATATGGACAAGAAGCGTATGCAGAAATCTTATTTTTTCAAGAAATAGTAAAAAACATTTTTTTATATAAAAAAACTCACTATACTTGCATCAACAAACGAAAAATCATAATTCAACTAATAAGAGAAACCGATTATGTGCGCCAAAACTTCAAAACCACAGAAGAAGAGAGCAGTTGTAAGTTATGCTAATATGTCGCCTGAGTTGGCGGCTGCGTTCAAAGAGAAATATCCAAAGGGATACGCAGATTATATGGGAGATTTGTTCAAGGTTGACAAACCTGACGGATCATTCTTCTATGCAGTATCTGTAGAGATTCCAGATGCAATATATCTTGTTAAGATTGAGGTTAAGATTGATGACTACGAGGATGTGGAGAACGGCTTGTTCGGTGATGTTGACGGAGATGATGAGGGTGCAGGAGAGGGTTCAACATTCCCTGATGACGGATCTAACTCATTCGGTGGGGACGACGATTCAGACGAATAATTTTTATAATGGGAAATAGGGGTTGGGCATACGTTGTGTGCCCAACTTTTTTTATTAAATTTGTAAGGTTAACCTTTACTGAACTATGTTGAAAAACTTATTGTACAAGATAAAGTCCTATGCAGCCGGCATCCCTGAAAGCAGGCTGCTTATTATTTTGGCTCTGGTTGTGGGATTGGGCAGCGGAATAGCTGCTGTCCTGCTCAAGCAGATGGTCCATTTTTTTGAGTGGATACTTACCGGCTGGTTCAATACTCCGGCAGACAGCCTGCTGTTCCTGTTGTATCCGGGGTTGGGTATGCTTATGGCTTTCCTTTTTGTGAAATACATTGTTAAGGACAATATTGGTCATGGTGTAACCAAGGTGCTTCTTGCTGTATCAAAGAACGAGTCAAAGATAAAGCCTCACAACATGTGGTCTTCCGTTTCTGCCAGTTCGGTTACAATCGGTTTCGGCGGTTCGGTGGGAGCAGAGGCTCCAATTGTGTATACCGGAGCAGCCATAGGTTCAAACGTTGCCAGGGCAATGGGCCTTTCATACAAGAACATGACAATTCTCCTTGGATGCGGTGCTGCGGGTGCTGTAGCGGGAATATTCAAGGCTCCACTTGCCGGTGTGCTGTTTACACTGGAGATACTGTTGTTCAACATGTCAATGACATCGTTGCTTCCGTTTGTAATCTCATCAATTACAGCAACAACAGTCTCATATCTGTTCCTTGGAAGTACAGTGGCGTTTGAGAATGACCTTACACCGTTCTCAATAGGCAACTTGCCGTTCTATATCCTGTTTGGAATTATTTGCGGTTATGCATCGCTATATTTTACCAGAACCACTTTGTGGCTTGAAGACAAGATAAAGTCTATAGAGAAGCCAGGCAGAAGATGGCTCATATCGGCATCGTGCCTTGGTCTGCTTATCTTCATCTTCCCTCCGCTATATGGCGAGGGTTACGGAGTTCTTACAAGCCTGCTGATGAACAACTCGGATGCGGCAGTAGGCACATCTTTCTTCTCAAGGATACTTACCATTGAATGGGTAGTGCCAATCTTCTTCCTGGGTGTTTTCTTCCTTAAGGTGTTCTCTATGTCCTTTACCAATGCCGGTGGCGGCGTAGGAGGAACATTCGGACCAACACTGTTCATGGGTGGAGTGCTGGGATTTGTTGTGGTGAGGGCACTGAATCTGTCGGGAATAGTACATCCTCTTCCGGAGACCAACTTTGTGCTGGTGGGAATGGCAGGCCTTATGGCGGGTGTGATGCAGGCTCCCCTTACTGCAATCTTCCTAATTGCGGAGATTACTGGTGGATATACATTGCTGATGCCGCTTATCATCACTTCTGCGGTGTCATTTGCAACCATAAGGCTGTATGAACCGTATTCAATCTATACCAAACGTATTGCAAAACAGGGTGACCTCCTTACCCACGATTCAGATCAGGCGGTGCTTACGCTGCTCAAGACAGACGAGCTGATAGAGAATGACTTTTCTGCAATTGGGCTGAACCAGACTCTTGGAGATTTGGTTAAAGTGATTGCGCACTCCCACAGGAACATATTCCCGGTAGTAAGCGGTGAAGGCAAGATGCAGGGAATTGTATTCCTTGATGATGTGAGGGAGGTGATGTTTGATAAGGACAAATATGCTACACGTATACCTGTATATATGAAGCCTGTGCCTGAATTTGTCTACTGCAAGGAGAAGATGGAGAGCGTAATGAACAAGTTTGAGTATACAGGGGCGTGGAACTTGCCTGTAGTTGACGATAAAGGGAAATATATGGGCTTTGTGTCAAAATCAAAGATATTCAACTCCTATCGCCGAGTGCTCCGTCACTATTCTGAAGACTAAATCAGGTTATAATAGATGTAATCCCCGTTGCATTATGCGACGGGGATTTTTATGT